>NZ_JTLI01000090.1 GCF_000799075.1 Cetobacterium sp. ZOR0034 | reverse complement strand
AAATTATTTCAAATCGAAAATCTTTATCCCTTTTTAAGGAATTGGACCTATTTTTCATCTTTAGTTAACAGATTCAAAATTAATAATTTGTATTATATCATTAACAAATTTATATTACAAATTAATAGACGAGTCAAAAACAAGATTAGTTTGACAAAAAAATGAAAAGATGATAAAACTATATTAGAAAAAACTAATATAGTTTATGGGAGAGTTTGATTTATGAAAAAAACAGATTTAACAAAAGGAGATATAAGAAAAATACTATTATCTTTGGCAATTCCAATAATGGGTTCATCTTTTTTACAAATGATTTATGGATTAGTTGATATGTATTGGGTTGGAAAAATAGGTAGTGATGCTGTTGCGGCAGTAGGGACGGCAAGTTTTTTTGTCAATCTAGGATATGCTATAAATGCGATGATTGTTGTAGGTGCAGGAATAAAATTATCACATGCTATTGGAGCTAAAGATTTAGAAAAAACAAAAGAGTATATAGTAGCAGCATATACAATAAATTTTTTAATGGCCTTGAGCATTATAAGTATAATTGTAATTTTTTCAAAAGATCTAGTAAAATTTTTTAATCTGTCATCTGATGTAGAGAGGATGGCACAAGTTTATTTGGTTGTTACAGGAATAGGGTTGATATTTAAGTTTTTTAACTTCCTATATTCAAGAATTTTAAATAGTTATGGGGAGAGCAAAATTCCATTTAAAATAAATAGTGTTGGAGTAGCTTTGAATATAATATTAGATCCGATATTCATATTTATTTTTGATTGGGGAGTTTTTGGAGCAGCTCTTGCAACGATTTTAGCTGAAGGAGTAAACACAATTTTATTTGTGAAAAAATCTAAAGAGTATTTCAAAGTTGATAGTTATATTTCAAAAAATTATGAAGCAATGAAAGAGATGATAAGATTAGGATCCCCTATTGCAATCCAAAGAGTGTTGTTTACTATTTTTGGAATAGTTATGGCAAAGATAATTTCGAGATGGGGAGCTGATGCAATAGCAGCTCAAAAAATAGGGCTTCAAATAGAATCGATAACTTTTATGACTATTGCTGGTCTTCAAGGGGCAATAGGAAGTGTAATAGGTCAAAATTATGGAGCAGGTTTGAAAGATAGAATAAAAGAGGGATATAAAACAGCTATGTCTATGGCTACTTTAATTGGAATTTTTACAACAGTAATGTTTCTTATAATTCCAGAAACAATAGTAAAAATATTTGTTCAAAAGCCTGAAACTATAAAAATAGCAGTTGATTATATGAAAATAATAGGTGTATCACAACTGTTTATGTGCTATGAAATAGTAACGAATGGAGCTTTTAGTGGAATAGGAAAACCTAAACTTCCTTCGATTATAAGCGTTATTTTTACATCTTTGAGGATACCATTAGCATTTTTTCTTTCGAGAGAGGAGTATTTAGGATTGAATGGAGTATGGATAAGTATAGCTTTATCGAGTATAGTAAAAGGAGTTGTATCACCTTTAGTTTTTAGAAAAAATTTAAAATAGGAGCTGATTAATGTGAAGACAATAAAAGAGATAATTAGAAGCCACAATCTAAGTTTAGATATAAAAAAAGGTAATTTTGGAATAGAGAAAGAGAGTTTAAGAGTAAAAGAGAATGGAGAGTTAGCAATAACACCTCATCCGAAAATTTTTGGAGATAAAATAAAAAATCCGTTTATAACAGTTGATTTCTCTGAAAGTCAATTAGAACTTATAACTCCAGCTGAAAAAAGTGTAAAAGAAGCATATAATTTTTTAAAAAATATTCATGAAATTGTTTCGATAAACTTAAAGGAAGAATATTTATGGTCTCAAAGTGTCCCACCTATTTTACCCAATGAAAATGAAATACCAATAGCTAAATTTCCAAATAATAAAGATTTAGAGATTTACAGAGAAAAATTAGCTGAGAAATATGGGAGAAAAAAACAGTTACTCTCAGGAATTCATTTTAATTTTTCATTTGATGATGAATTTTTAGAGGAGTTATATAATTTATTGAAACCAAATGCAGAGTTTAAAGAGTTTAAAAATAGTGTCTATTTAAAAATATCGAGAAATTATTTTAAATATGGTTGGATAATAATATATCTTTTAGGAGCTAGTCCTGTAGTTCATGAAACATATTTAAAAAAATGTTTAGATAGAATGAAAAAATATAGCGAAGATACATATTACTTTGAAGATATAGTTTCTTTTAGAAATAGTAGTTGTGGATATAGAAATAAAGATGATTTTTTTGTGAACTATGATAGTGTAGATAGCTATATAAATTCTTTGAATAGATTGATAGAAGAAAAGAAAATATCGAGTCCAAAAGAATACTATAGTCCTATAAGATTAAAAACTAAAAAAACAAAAGAGATTTTAAATGAACTTAAAAATAATGGTGTGGATTACTTAGAATTTAGATCAATAGATTTAAATCCGTTTTCAGAAATTGGAGTAGAAGAACTTGATTTAGAGTTCTTACATCTATTTATTCTTTTCCTATATTTAAAAGAGGATGAAACTTTTACAGAAAAAGATTATTTTAGATACCTTAAAAATCAAGAGTTACTTGCAAATAATGGAAATTCGAAAGATTTTAAATTGATTTGCTGTGAAGATACAGAAATTTCACCAAAAGAGTACTCTCTTATCTTAATAGATGAGATAGAAAAAGAACTTAAAGATATACTTGCTTTTACAGAAAAAGATAGAAAAATTTTAGAGTTCCAAAGAAATAAAATTTTATCAAAATCACTTTATACAGAGAGAATATTGAAAGGTATCAAAGAAAAAGGATTTGTAAATTTTCATATAGATTTAGCTAAAAAATCATTAGAGGAGATAAAACATAAACCATATACATTAAAAGGATATGAGGATTTTGAACTTTCTACTCAAATCCTATTAAAGGATGCAATAAAAAATGGAGTGAAATTTGAAATTTTAGACAGAGCAGAAAACTTTATATCTTTAGAAAAGGATGGGAAAGTTGAATATATAAAACAAGCTACGAAAACATCTTTAGATTCATATGTGACTATGTTAATTATGGAAAATAAGGTAGTAACAAAAAAACTGCTTAAAGATAATGGAATAGTTGTACCAGAGGGAAAAGATTATTCAAATATAGATTTAGCTAAAAATGATTATAGAAAATATGGTGCTGGAACAGTTATAAAGCCTAAATCTACAAACTTTGGATTGGGAATAACTATATTTAAAGATGAGTTTTCGAAAGAGGATTATGATAGAGCAATCGAGATAGCATTTAAAGAGGATTCTTCAATTTTGATTGAGAGATTTGTAAAAGGAAAAGAATACAGAATACTTGTTATAGATGATGAAGTAGTTGGAATACTTCATAGAGTACCAGCTAACGTTGTTGGAGATGGAAAAAGAAATATTAAAGAGCTTGTTCGAGAAAAAAATGAGGATCCTTTAAGAGGAGAGGGATATAAAACACCTTTGGAGAAAATAAAATTATGCGAGTCTGAAAAAATGTTTTTAAAGGCTCAGAATTTGAATTTTGAATATATACCTCAACAAAATGAAGTTATATATTTAAGAGAAAATTCTAATATAAGTACAGGTGGAGATAGTTTAGATTTCACTGATGAAATTTTGGAAGTCTATAAAAAAATTGCAGTTAAATCTGCTCAAGCTGTAGGAGCAAGAATTTGTGGAGTAGATATGATGATAGATAAAATAGATTCTGAAAATATTGAAAAAAATTATGCGATTATAGAATTAAATTTCAATCCGGCAATACATATACATTGCTATCCATATAAAGGTAAAAATAGAAATATTGGTGAAAAAATATTAAAAGCTTTAGGTCATATAGAGTAAATAAAAAATAGTGTAATCTCAATAATTATGATTACACTATTTTTCATATAATATATTTTGTTAGATTTAAAAATTATTTTGTGAATCCTGTTCCTAGATAGTTTATAATTTTCTTTTTAATTCTTTGAATAGTATTATCAATTTTCTTAGGTGTTTCATTAAGAAGATTTGCAATTTCAACATATGTGTATTCTTTGCAAAGATAATAAAAAACTTTCTTCTCAAGATCACTTAAATTTTCAACTAAAAAACTCTCTAAAAGTTTAACTAGCTCTTTTCCTAAAACAATCTCTTCAGGATTATAGAAGTTGATTGATGGAGAGTTATATTTAGTAACTTCTTCAAATCCAACATACTCTTCTCCCATAACAGCAGAGTTTAAATTTTGGTATTTAGCTGAGCTGTGAGTTTTAACAGCAGTAATGATTTGTCTTCTTATACAAAGGTTTGCGAAAGTATTAAAACATGCATTTTTACTTTCATCATATGATTTAATAGCTTTCATAAGCCCTATATATCCTTCTTGTAATAAATCGTCTGATTCTGCACCTTTTAAGAAAAACTTACGATTATTTCTTAAAATAGAGCTTTGATATTCTTGGAAAATTTTTTCAGTGGCCTCTTCATCACCTTGTTGTGCTAATTTGATGTCTCTAACTTCAATCATGGCTCATCCCCCAATTTGTTTGATATATTTTATACTGTAATAATATCAAAAAAATTGATTAAAATAAATATTCCAAATTTTTCTTTTTTTTATTATTTTTTGATATGTAAACAAAAAATTTGAAAATGGGAAAGCTAGTGTTTGTAAGGAGAACTAAAAATATATAAAAAATGTATACAAATGTATTAGAATAAAAATGGAAATTTTTTTAAAATTTCCATTTGAAATTATTTTAAATAGAAGCAGATATGTTTAATTTAACATTTAATTTAACATTGTTACTATCTTCTAAAATGAGAGGAAATGATTCGATGTTTATAGAACCATTATAAGTACCATTTTTTAAAACTGTTTTAGGCTTTAAAAAAATTTTAACAGATTTTGATTCGCCGGGATTAAGTACAAAAATTTTTGGTGAAACAATTGTAGATATACTATTTTCTTCCATATCTATATCAACTTTGTATATAAGAGTTTTTTCTTCACTGTTGAAAAAAGTGTACTCTTCATGAGCTCCAGAGCTTATGTTGTGATCAAATGTCATTGGATAAAGTGAAATTGAAAAAGTCCAAGAAGAAAGTAACAAAAATAAACAAACAAAAATAAATTTTTTTAAAATGACAAAACCTCCCTAAATATTTAAATAGCATTATATTCTAATATTTTTGCAAAATTTTGTCAATATAAATTAGACTCAGGAGTCAAAAATTGATTTAAAAGTTGTTATATACGAAAGGGGATATATTTAAGATGACATTGAGCTTGATGTTTCCACTTTCTTCAAGATTTAATGGTAATGTTTCGATATCTATAAAACCACTATATACTCCTTGATTTAGTTTTGTTATTGGCTTTAAAAAAATTTTAACAGATTTTGATTCTCCAGGGTTGAGCACAAAAATTTTCGGAAAAACTAATGTTGAAATATGAAATTCATTCATATTTATATTCACTTTATAAACTATTGTTTTGTTTTGAGTATTAAAAAAAGTGTACTCTTCGGTAGCACCAAACTGAATATCTTTATCAAAAGAAACAGGATAAAGAGACAAGGAGAATAGTGATGTAAAAGATATAAAAAAGATACAGAAAATTAATGTTTTTTTATCAATCATGAAATCACTCCAATCTAGATTTGATATTAACATCTTATATATTTGACTTTATATTTTGATAAATAGTTTTAGGAATATATGTTATAATAAACTATACGAAATAAATAGAATAAGGTGGTTTTATGCATATAGATATAATTGAAAGTTTAAAGACGAGTAGTTTAGATTATTCGCTTGAATCAAAAATAGATTTTCAACATAAGCTTTTATCAAATAGAGATAGAAAAATTATAGTAGATATTAGAAAAGAGTTAGAAGAGTGTGATGAATTTATAATGTCTGTAGCTTTTTTGACAGAAAGTGGAGTAACTCTAATATTAGATCAATTAAAACTTCTTCAAGCTAAAGGAGTTAAAGGAAAGATATTAACTGGAGATTATCTTAGCTTCACAGAACCTAAAGCTTTAGAAAAACTTCTAAGTTTTGATAATATTGAAGTTAAACTTTTAACAGAGTCAAAATTTCATGCAAAGGGATATTTTTTTAAAAAAAATAATATTTGGTCATTTATAATAGGAAGTAGTAATTTAACTGGAACAGCACTAACGATTAATTTGGAATGGAATTTGAGAGTAACTGCCTTGGAAACTGGAAAAATCACAAAAGATATGTTAAATGAATTTAAATCTCTTTACGATTCCCTTCCAGTTCTAACAATAGATCAATTAAATAGTTATAGTGAGATTTATGAGTTAGCAAAAATTATAAAAGTAAAGCAAGAAAGATTTAGAGAAAAGACTGTTCAAATAAAACCAAATAAGATGCAGGAACTAGCTCTTCTTGGCTTAGAAGAGTTGAGAAAAAAAGAGGACAGAGGATTACTTATAAGTGCTACAGGAACAGGAAAAACATATTTGAGTGCTTTTCATGTACTAGAAACTAATCCAAAAAAAGTTTTATTTTTAGCTCATAGAAAAACAATTTTAAAAAAATCACTTCATAGCTTCAAAACTATTTTAGATAATAAAAAAATGGCAATATATGAAGCAGATAAACTAGAGGATAATGATGTAATTTTTGCGATGATTCAAACATTGAGTAAAGATGAACATTTAAAGAAGTATAAAGAGGATGAGTTTGATTATATAATAGTGGATGAGGTACATCATGGTGGAGCTAAGAGTTATCAGAAAATTTTAAACTATTTTAAACCAAAATTTTTATTAGGAATGACAGCAACTCCTGAAAGAGGAGATGACTTTGATATATATGAATTATTTAATCATAATATAGCTTATGAGATTCGTTTGCATGATGCATTGAAAGAGGGACTGCTTTGTCCATTTCATTATTTTGGAATTTCGGATATAAGTATAGAAGGAAAATATATTGATGAAAAAACATCTATAAAAGACTTAATATTAGATGAAAGAGTAGATCATATAGTAGCTAAATCTAAATATTATGGATATAGCGGTAATAAGTTGCACGGATTAATATTTGTTTCGAGGGTTGATGAAGCTAAAGAGCTTGCAAAAAAATTAACAGAGCGTGGATTTAAATCAAAAGCCTTAAGTTCAGAAGACAGCGATCAAGAGAGAGAGAATTCTATTAGAGGGTTAGAAAATGGAGAGATTGAATACTTAGTAACAGTAGATATATTAAATGAAGGTGTAGACATTCCAGTTGTAAATCAGGTTATATTTTTGAGACCGACAGAATCTTCAATTGTTTATATTCAACAATTAGGAAGAGGGCTGAGAAAAAGTAAGAACAAAGAATTTGTGGTAGTTTTAGATTTTATAGGAAATTATCAAAAAAACTTTTTGATTCCAACTGCTATTTCTCAAAACAATACTTTTGATAGAGATTATATGAAGATGTTTTTAATAAATGGAACAAATATGATTCCAGGAGAGAGTAGTATAACTTTTGAAAGAATAGTTAGAGAGAGAATTTTTGAAAATATAAACAAAACCAATTTTTCAACCAAAAAATTAATTGAATCGGATTTTCAATTTTTAGAAAAGCAATTAGGAAGAGTACCATTGTTAAATGATTTTTATGAGATGGGTGGGATTGATCCAACTGTAATTTTAAAATTTAGAAAAAATTATGATGAAGTATTAAAGACAATAAATTCAAGTTGTAATTTGGGTATTTTAAGCAAAGATGAAAAAAATTATTTAACATTTTTATCATCAATATTTACTCCAAGTAAAAGAGTTCATGAGTTCTTTATATTGAAATATCTTATTTTGAATATTGAAGTAACGAAAGAACAGATAGTAGAAGCTATAGAAAAAAAATATGAATTATTTTCTCAAGAAAAAAATGTATTAAATGCTTTTAAGCATTTAGAAAAGGATATTTTTAAAAGTTTATCAACAATAAAAGAATATATGCCTTTAATAGAAAAAAATGGAGAGATTTGGAGAATAAAAAAAGAGTTTATAGAAAGTTATACTAAAAATAATTATTTTAAAATGTTGATAGATGATCTAATAAAATATAATTTAAATAATTCAAGTAGAAATTATAGTAAATTTTCGAAAGAAGGAATGAATAAATACAAAAATTATTCAAAACAAGAAGCATTTTGGTATATGAATTTGGATTTTAATAATGGATATCAAGTAAGTGGATATACAATATTCGAAGAAGAGAAAAAAGTTATGATTTTTATAACTTTAGATGATTCTATTCCTTTTACAACTTATGATAATGTATTTTATGATCGACAGCATTTTAATTGGTTTTCAAAAAGTAATAGATGTTTAAGTAGAAATGGAAAGCTGACAGGAGAGGGAAGAATAGCGAATAATGAGTTTACGATTGAAGTTTTTTTAAAAAAGAAGATGGGAGAAAATTTCTTCTATCTGGGTGAAGTTTTAAAAGTAGATTCTGCTAAGGAGATTTTAGGGAAAAAAGATGAAGTATTAGTTGAATATAATCTGATTTTAAAGGATGAGATAGATAAAGACTTATTTGATTATTTCAATTTATAAAAGAGAAGCTTTCGCTTCTCTTTTTATATTTTCTTTTTGTATTGAAACTCGGTATTATTATTAGATTTTAGATTTAAAGATGCTTTAATTAAATCTACGAAGTTGTTTCCAAAAACATACTCTAAAACACTTTGATATGAGAGTATAAAAGGTTGATAATCTTCAGTCTTAAAACCAATTGGATTTTCTCTTCTGAACCGTGCTGATTTAGATTTCTCTATATTCATACACGCAAAATCTGAATCATTCATAGCTAAATAATTATTTTTTTTAGTAGGAACGAAGATATATAAAGTTTCAGCCTCTTGTACAATTTCTAAAGGGTATATAGAGCACCAAAGAGGTTTTGTATCTATAATCTCACCTAATGTAGCACCATTATCGATACATATTTTGTGTATGGCACAAAGATGTCTATCAATATGAATGCATGAACACGTACATCTATCAAAAGTTGATTCAATATGCTCGTCCGGGATTAACATGTTGTCTTTTTTTATAGATGTTATAATTTCATTTTCAGTCAATCCCTCCTCTTTTAATATCGAAACCGCTTTTGTCAAAGAGTCATATTCTTTTAAATTTCCTAAAATTATATTTCTAGCTTTTTTATTAAATTCATATGGAAATTGAACGCAACAATTAGTCAAACAATTAAAACAATCAAAATTTGTTAGATGATTGAAACTTTCTATATCAATAATAGCATTATAAGATTTATTTTTTAAAATAACTGGAATAGTTAATGTTTTTATTCCATCGAAATACAGCTTTATTCTTTTTTTATTTTTTTCAGAGATTTTAAAATCTCTATGTAAAAAGTAATTCATTAAATTCTCCTAAACTTTTATATATATTTTTTAATGTCATCTTACATTATAGTATAAAAACATACAAAAACCAAGAAAAATATAAAAAATAATCAAATAACGAACATAAGTTAACCACTTAAAACTTAGACAAATGGGTAATTTTAATGTACAATTCAATTACTGAACTTTTAATGCTCGTCAATTTTCTCTCAAATTGATGAAAAATTTTCTAATTTAAAAATAAGCAGGTACATTCCCAGTACCTGCTTATTTCTATTATTTTTTAAAAAATAAAAGGAAAATAATAAGGAATACAGTATAGTGTCAATAAGACTGTATAATTTTAATTAGGAGGGGAGATATGATTGGTGGATTATTTAGAAGTAAAAAACTTATTGAAGCTGAAAAAAATCAAAAGCTATTAGAGAGTGAAATAAAAAAATTATCTATGGAATTAGTCAAAAAAGATGGATTTTTAAAATGTAAAAATGATTTGTTTATTTCAAAAGAAAATATGAGTAAAAATACTTTTGATTGGGAGAAAATGGGCGACGAATTAAAAAAATACCATGAAGAAAACCTTCTTTTGAAAAAAGAGTTAGAAAAAATAACAAAAATATTAAATCTTAAAGATTCGAGAGTTAGATATAGAATAAAGATTAATAAATTCTTATTTGAAGCAAGATTTAATGAAGAAGTTAAAAATTTTAAATTGAATAATGTTAACTATGCCCAACAATTGAATGTAGAATTAATTGAAAACTTAGTTGATGATAGCAAGATAAAAAATGAAATTTTAAAGAGATACGAAAACTTTATAAATGAAATTATGCTTTGGGAATTAAAAACAAATTTAATAAAAGGTGAAAAAATAACAGTGGTATATTCAAAGTCAAGAAAACTTATAAATGTATTAAATGAAAAGAGTGTATCATATATGGGAGACCTGAATATAGATATTTTAAATCAATTGAGTGAAGATTCATTTACAAATGAAGAGATTGATGGATTTAAAAGAATTTTTGAAGAATATAATAAAGAATATCTAATAAAAAAAGAACCTAAATTTTAATTATTTAGGTTCTTTTTCTTTAAAAGAATACTCTATTTTTTTCAAAGTTATGAATACTTTCAAGCTCTTTAATTTTAATTTTACTGATATATAAGATTGATTTATCTTTAAAAATTATACGCTCCTCTTTATAATCTAAAATTTTGATTAAATCAGTGTTTATAATAAGCCCTCTTTCTAATTTATAAAAATTTGGAAACGTAACTGTTAAAAAATCTAAATCAGAGAATGTTCGTTTTACAAAAAAACTCTCATTATTAATCAAATTAAATCTAACTTTCCGACTTACTCTACAGTAATCCATATATAAAATTTCAGAAAAATCAAAAACTCCTTTTAAGTAAGTATCTCCTAAATAAAATTCAGAATACTTTTTTATAGAAGAGTAGTATTCCTCGATAGATTTTTCGATTTCATAAACATCATATCTAAGTATACAATCAAAACATTTATTTGACTTAAGAAATGTTCTCATCTCTTTTGTATTAGAATTTCCTACAAGAACAATAATAGAAACACCTTGTGAAAGATAAAAATCAAACTCCTCCTTAAAGTTAGGGATAGAAATATCTAGAAGAACTAACTTACAATATTCCACTATGTCTATTTCAACAAAATCATAGTTTAAAATCTCTTTTAATAAAATCTTTGAATTATTATCAATTACAAGCCCAATTTTATTCATGTGAAGCCAACTCCTCATAGATAAGAGACAATCGAATTGAATTAGCAAGATTAGATACCTTTTCAATAGTTCCTGTTAGATAGTTAATTTCATCGATACCCAAATAGTTTTCAGGATCTTTGAAAAGTACAATACCTATACAAGGATTGTTGCCAAAAGGGATTCTAAGTGCAGATGTATATTCTGAATCATAGATATCTTTTTTATCAATAAATAAGTTTGAGTCATATGTTTTGAAATTTTTTTTGATAACACAATCTTGATCCTCATAATTTTTAAAGATTTTAACTCTAACTATTTTTAAATTGGTGTTTTTTAAAATCTCATCTCTCAACTGTATTTCAAATTGTTTTTGTTCTCTAATTAAAACTAATCTATTAAATGTTTTTTCAATCGTATAAGATTTTCTTAGAAAAATTTTATCAAAGATATAATTATAAAAATCTAAAATTAAAATTATAGCTAAAACTAAAGTTGGTTGCTCTAAGCTTTTGTAATAAAATAAGCTGATGTAAACTAAAGAGAAACCTAAAATAAATTTAATGAATCGACTTACATTTTCGTTATACACTTTTAAAGAGTAGAAAACAATTCCCCAGTAAAGAGACATATAAGTTAGAACTCTTAAAAAATTATTTAATCCAGTCAAATTTGGGAAAAATAAATTAAAAGATTCTAAAGAAAAATATCCCATTAAAACAAAAATCCAACAAATATTTTTTGAAAACTTTCTTTTTTTGGAAAAAAGAATAAATAAAATCATTAAAAATATAATTCGAGATAAAGATA
>NZ_JTLI01000089.1 GCF_000799075.1 Cetobacterium sp. ZOR0034 | reverse complement strand
TCATACTGATATTATACAACGTTATGAAGGGAAAAGAAAAGCAGCTCACGTCATTTTTGTGAGCTGCTATTTTTTAAGTTTAGCTATTTGATTTTTTCAAAATATTTTCCATAATAACAGCACATGAAGCATCTCCTAAAATGTTTGTAGATGTTCTCATCATATCCATAATTCTATCTATTCCAAAAACTAATGGAAGAGCAACAACAGGTATTCCAGCAGTGGCTAAAACAGCCACAACAAGTAGAGAGGGACCCGGAACTCCAGCAGTTCCAACTGCTCCAAGAACAGATGTTAAAACAATTCCAACATATTGAGCTGGTCCGAGCTCAATATTAAACATTTGAGCAAAGAACATAGCTAGAAGTCCATAAAGCATAGAGTTTCCATTCATATTAACAGTAGCCCCAAGAGGTAGAACAAATGAAGCCGTAGAGTTTTTAACTCCAAGTTGTTTACAACAATCTGTATTTACAGGTAGAGTAGCCATAGAAGAAGCAGTAGAGAAAGCTAAAATCTGGGCTGGTGTTGTTTTTTTAATGAACTCTATTGGAGATACTCCACCAAGTATTTTAACAAGCATAGGCAACATTACAAAATGTATAATACTCAGAGCTAGTGAGAACACTAAGAATAGTTTTGTGACAAGTAAGATAATCTCTATTCCGAACAAAGCTATTGAGTTAGCCATCAATCCAAAAACTCCTATGGGAGCAACTAAAAGAATTTTTTCCACCATTTTTATTAAAGTTTCATTTATTGTTTCTAAAATATCAATTATTGGTTTTTGTTTTTCGTCAGAAAGTTTAGATAAACATATTCCAAAGAAAAGAGAGAAGAATATAACTTGAAGAATATTTCCCTCAATCAATGATTTAAATGGGTTATCTGGAATCATACTTAAAATTGTACTCCAGAAACCAGGGCTTGAAGTTGAAGCTGCAAAAGTACCATCTTTTGCTAGCAGTGATGTTGGAACGACTATTCCAACTCCTGGATTAAATATATAACCAGCTCCTATTCCAATAACAACCGCAATACATGATGTGACAAGATAGTAACTTAAAGTTAAGAAACCGACTTTTCCTGCTGATTTTGTTTTTCCTAGAGATATAGCTCCAAGGATGATATTGAAAAATACTAATGGAACTATTAACATTGTAATTAGTTTTAAAAAAAGATCTCCTAAAGGTGCAAAGATGATTGCTTTTTCCTGTAAGAAAATTCCTGATACTATACCTAATACCATAGAAATGATTATTGTTGTACTACTACTAAGTTTTTTCATAAAATTTAATCTCCTATTTATATTATTCTTGTTAATTTTATCACAACAAATATAAAAAGTAAAATTTTATTTTCAACTTTCATGAAAAAACTTTTTCAAATATTAAAATTCAATTATTCTTGTTGAAACTTTTTTAACAAAATCCATTTCGTGACTGACAATAACCATTGTAATATCGCTACTATTTTTTAAATCTTCTATAACTTTAAGAACTTCACTTGTCATAAAAGGATCAAGAGCTGATGTAGGCTCATCAAAAAGTAAAACATCGGGCTCTTTAGCAAGTGCTCTAGCAATAGCGACTCTTTGTTGCTGTCCTCCAGAAAGATACTTAGGATACGAATCTTTTTTATCTTCTAACCCAACCTTCTGTAAAAGAGAGATAGCACGCTCTTTAGCGATGGTTTTATCTAGTTTATCAACTAAGACTAAAGGTTCTACTATATTTTGTAGAACAGTTTTATTTTGAAAAAGATTGAAGTTTTGAAAAACCATTCCCATTTTTTTTCTATTGCAGATAATCTCACCTGAATCAAACTCTTCGAGTCCGATTACGCATCTTAAAAAAGTTGATTTTCCTCTTCCAGAAGGACCAATAATAGAGATGATTTCACCTTTTTCAATCTCTAGATTTAAATTTTTAAAAACAACGCTATTTCCAAAATTTTTATTTAAATTTTTTACTTTAATACCCATTATACATTCACCTTTTTTTCAATATTTTTTAATATAAATATAATAACTGTCGAAAGAATTAGATAAATTCCAGCACAAAGGATAAAAGGCGTTATACTGAATTCTCTAGTTACAATCTCTTTCGAGTTTCTCAAAATCTCTGCCATACCGATAGCTGATATCAAAGATGTATCTTTAACAAGAGAGATAGCTTCGTTTGAAAGCGCGGGAATAGCTGTAACTAAACTTTGAGGAAGAATTACTTTGAACATTGTTTGCCAATAGTTATAACCTAAAACTTTAGTAGCTTCATACTGTCCCTTATCTATTCCGAGAATACTTCCTCTAAAAATTTCACATGTATAAGCTGAGTAGTTAATTATAAAAGTTAACAATGCAGCTGTAAATGGCTCCAGAGTTACTCCAACTACTGGTAGACCGTAGTAGACAAAGAAAAGTTGAAGTAAAAGAGGTGTTCCTCTAAAAATCCAAGTATATATTTGAATACTATTATTTAAGATTTTAGATTTAGAAACTCTTCCAAGTGATAGTAAAATACCAAAAGGTAGCGCAAAAATCAGTGTAAAAAAGTAAAGTTTTAATGTAAGGTTTAAACCTTTTAGTATATAGATTAAGTTATTTTCCATTATTTATCTCCAAACCATTTTGTATATATTGCTTTAAATGTTCCGTCAGCTCTCATATCATTTAAAGTTTTGTCAATTTCATTTTTCAAAGAGACATCCTCTTTTCTAAGTCCAACTCCCATTTTTTCTTTGGCTATTGGTTCACTTAAAACACTAAATCCATCTTTTTTAGCAATATAGTATCTTCCAACAACAGCATCCATAATTACGGCATCTGATCTCCCCGCTTCTAAATCTAAAAGAGACTCAACATTTGTAGAGTATTTTTTGATTTCGTTAACATCCTTTGAATATTTTGAAGCTTCAAAAGCGAAATATGATGTACTACCCATTTGAACTCCAATATTTTTAGATTTTAAATCATCTAAAGTTTTGATAGAGTCATTTTTTACGATAACGATTTGATCATCATCAAAGTATGGCTCAGAGAAAAGAATCTGCTTTTCTCTAGCAGGTGTTATTGTCATCCCATTCCAAACTAAATCGATTTTTTTACTTTTCAAATCAAAGACAATTCCATCCCATTCACTTGGTTTAAACGTAGCTTTAACTCCCATTCTTTTAGCTACTTCGTTAGCTAAATCGATATCAAAACCAATGATGTTTCCATTCTCATCTTTAAATCCCATAGGTGCGAAGGTATCATCAAGTCCAATGATAATCTCTCCTTTTTTCAAAATATTTTCTAAAGAGTTTTCTTTAGAAAAAGTCGTAGTAAAGATAGTAAGTGTTAAAAATAAAAGTTTAAATAGTTTTTTCATGATATTAACCTCCGTATAAATTTATAAAAACAAAAAAGCCACCTAGACGTATCTAGATGGCTTCAAGAAAATATGTTTACTTTCTTCGTTATACACACACCATAGATACAGACTCAAGTCAAAACAACAAGAGTCTGTATCTACGAAAATTCATAGTAACAAACTCTAATATCTATGATAATGTAATGTGTTTAAATTAACGAACAGTTGTGACATATTTTCCTCCTAAGTTTTTTTATTCATTAATCATAGTATTAAAAGATTAAAAAGTCAAGAATTTTTTTCTTAAGCAAATTAGAGTTAGTTTTTTAGAAGGAACTCTTCCTTCAATTCCGTAAAAGATTTTAAGCTTTATTATTTTTTATTAGAGGAGGTTTTTATGCTAAAAAGATTGGTTTTTCTTTCAGTTTTAATCTCTATTTTAGTTGGATGTTCTGCTTCTTATAATACACCTTATGTTCGAAGAAATGCAGTAGGTGGAGCAGCTGTTGGAGCTATTGCTGGACAGCTTATAGGTAGAGACACAACAAGTACATTGATAGGAGCGGGGATAGGTGCTTTAGCAGGATCGGCTATAGGTCATGAAAGACAAAAGAACTATTATAGAAGAAGATACAACTATTAAGATTCTAGGAGGACGTTTATGAAGAAAATATTTTTATTTTTATTCTCTCTAACACTATCTTTAAGTGCATTTGCAAGTGGAGATAACTATAATTTTCCAACATTAAAACAAAAGATGGAGAAAAATGGATATAAATTGGAATATGCAACAGAAAAAGTTGGGTTTAACTTTAAGAAAGCAAATGCTCATACAGAGGTTGTAGAGTATAAAAGTTATGGTGAACTGAATACTGCAATAGCTAATTCAATAAATCTTTTGGAAGAAAAAGGATTTGATTTAGTTCCAGCAGAGTGTGATTTTGGAAATGGAATCTTAGTATTTGCAAATCCTTCAATAAAAAATTATGCTTTTATTTTATCGGCAAATTATAAAAATAACATTATGCTAAATACAGGTGGGTCACCAAAAGATTTGGAGTTTTCGTTCAAAACTTTAGAAGAAACTTTAAAATCTACAAAAAAATAGTAAAAAAGGCTATCAAATTAAAAAATGATAGCCTTTTTATTGTTGTATGTGGAATAAAAATAGCTTATTTACTATTAATTAAATTTTCTAACTTACAAACTCTTTCAATAAGATTTATTTGATCTTCTAAAGAATCCAGAAATAAAGATGTTGTCATAATATGGTCTTCCATATGGACAAGTAAAAGACAAATGTCTACTCTTTCACCAGAAGCCTCTTTTTGAATGAAGTCAAAATGATATCCGTGAACCTCAATAAATTGTTTTTTTGCTAAAGAGAAAAGGTTTCGCGCTTCTTTAAAATCTCCTTCGTTAGCTTTAGCAAGAGCTTCTTTACCTAAAGATTTAGCAGTTCCTGCAACCGCTACTCCAGTCATAATTTTTTCTAAAGTTTCTTCAGAAATAAATTCTGTATTATTCATAAAAAATCCTCCTAAACTATTTAATTAAACTTAAAGCAAATTCTAGAACTTTTTTTCCATTCATAGTTCCGTAGTCTATCATATTAATTACTTCGACTTTCTTATCATATGCATCCGCTTTTTTTTGGAAATCATTTTTTTTGAATTTAACTTGAGGTCCTAATAAAAACACATCGTAATTTGGTAAATTTTCATCAAAAAGTTCTAGTGCAACGGCATTGATTTCGATACTTAATTTGTTTTCTTCAGCAGCTTTTTTCATTTTTGTAACTAATAAGCTTGTAGACATTCCAGCAGAACAACATAGTAATATTTTTTTCATGGATAAATCCTCCTAGCGATTTTGTTTTTAAAAAGATTTTTATGTTCTAAATATAATCGTCTTTTATCGAATAAATAATATGAATAAAAAACAAAAAAGTCAATATATTTTTTGTTTTTATTATTTTTTAAAAAAAAACATAATAAAAACGAGGGTTTGTGATTATAAAAAAATAAAATGGTTGACAAAAATACATTATTTGATAAAATTAATTTAGGAAATCGGTTTCGTAAAATAAAAAAATATTAAAACGGAGGAGAAGGGGTTATGAAAATAGGAAAGGTAACACTTGTTGTATCCATGCTTTTTTCACAAATGGTTTTTGGAGCAAACTTATTAAAAAATTCATCTTTTGAAAAACCATTATCATCAGTTGTTCCAAATAATATGGGGGTTGTAAATACAGAAAATTCATGGATTAAATATGAAAATTCTAGTGGAGAAGGGAGTGTAGAAATAGTAAATGGGGATTTGATAGCTATTTCTAAAAATACAAAAGCCCCAGCGTACGGATTACAAGTTATACAAGCTCCATTAAAATTAGAAGCTGGAGGAATATACAAATTAAAATTTAAAGCTGATACAGATAAAAAAACACAGCTTACAGTCAAAATAGGATCTGATGGGGAAAGAAGTTATTATGGATATTGGGAAAAAGAGATTGTAGTTTCTCCAAATCAAAAAGAATATGTATTTGATTTTGAAATGCTTGCAGAAGAGGATGAAAAAGCAAGATTTGAATTTTGGTTTACAAAAACGAATGAAAAGATAAAAATGAGCGAAGTAAGTTTAGAAAAAATAGGAACAATTGATTTAAATAGAATGATAAATTTAGCTAAATTTCAAGTTCAACATAAATATACAGTAACAGGAAAAGGAGAAAATATTTTAACAGCCAAGGATATAGACTTTATAAAAAAATTAAAATCAGAAAAAGAGTTTGTAAAAACTATGGTTTTAGAGGAGGATTCAGATTATTTAGTTAAAATAAGTGGAAATATTTCAGCTGACGAAAAATACCTTATTTCTATTGAAAATGGGAAAACATTTGAACTAAACAGAGATAATAAAGAATGTTTATTAAAAAATACAGGAGAATCAACAAATACAGGAAAAATAATTATAAAGAAAATTGGTAATAAACAAAATTTGAATGAAATTAGAATAGAAAAATATTTTGGAGATTTAATTTGGAATGAAGAGTTTGATTATGAAGGGCTTCCAAAAGACAGTGATTGGGGATATGATGTTGGCGGAAATGGCTGGGGAAATGCAGAGCTTCAGTATTATACGGAAAAAAATCCAGATAACGCTTATGTAGAGGATGGGAAATTAACGATAACAGCTTGGAACGAAGCTTATGAAAATAACGAATATACATCAGCAAGACTTGTAACAAGAGGAAAAAAAGATTTTTTATACGGAAGAATAGAAGTAAAAGCTAAATTACCTCAAGGTCTTGGAACTTGGCCAGCAATTTGGTTAATGCCTACCGATTCAGTATATGGAGATTGGCCAAAAAGTGGAGAAATTGACATAATGGAACATGTAGGATTTGATCAAAATAGAATACATGGAACTGTTCATACAGAAAAATATTATTGGAAAAATTCAAACCAAAAAAGTGGTCAAATAGAAGGAGAGAAAGTATCTGATGTTTTTCATACTTATTCATTAGAATGGACTCCAAAAGTGATAAAGGTTTATTTTGATAATATTTTATATTTCACTTACCAAAATGAAAATGCAGGAAAAGATGCTTGGCCATTTGATCAAAAGTTCTATTTAATTTTAAATATAGCAGTAGGAGGAGCTTGGGGAGGACAACAAGGAGTGGATTCAGAAGTATTCCCACAACAGTTTGAGATAGATTCGATAAAAGTATATGATTTAGGATTTAAGGGGGGTAAAAAATAATGAAAAAATTTGTATTGTTAAGTTTATTATGTACATTAGCACTTCAAGCTTCAGCTGAAGGAGAGAAATTAAGTTTAGATCAAAGGATTGAAAAGTTAGAACAAATTATTGAAAATCAAAATAAAGAATTGAATAAACAAAAATTAAATATAAAGAAAAATGAAAAAAAATTAAGTTTAAGTACTCAAGCAAAACCTAAAACTGAAGATGATCAACTTCAATTCCACGGATATCTTAGAACTGGTGCAGAAGGGAATATGAAAAATGGAAATAAAAATAGTTACAGTAAAAATAAAGAGTATGTTGGAAGATGGGGAAATGAGTACGACACAAACTTCAACATTAATTTATCTAAAAAATTCACTCAAAGTAATGGAGCTTGGACAAAACTAGCTGTTCAACTTGAAAGTTGGAGTGATAATTATGATAATAGCGTAGGAGATAGTAGTAAAATCGATCTTACTGAATTATATGTTGAGATGGGAAATGTTCCTATGTTTTCAGGAGCATTTAAAGACTCTACAATTATAGCGGGTAAGAAAAAATGGGATGATCAGCAGGTTGAAGTTTTAGATTATTATTATCAAGATGTTAATGGAACTGGACTAGGTATTGAAAAAATTAAACTGTGGGATGGAGATTTGAGTTTAAGTTACATTTCGAATGATTTTAAGGATGGAGAAGTAGCTGAAAGAGATAAAAGGGATAAAAAAATATCCGAGGATATTAGAGCTTATAAAGCTAAATACACTTATAAAGATATAGCTGGAGAGATTATGTATGCCCATGCGACTGATAATGCAGATATAAAGGAAGTAACAGATAATGATGATTATAAAAGTGCAACAGTAACAAAGAGAGAAGCAGCTGATGATGGTTTATATTTAGGACTTTATTATCAACCAAATAACTTCTTTGGTTTTGAGGGGAAAGGTCAACATTATTTACAATATTCAACAGGTTTATTGGCAGGAGAGGGAATTGGAAAAATTGATACTGATTTTAATAAAAGAGCAGCTGATGATGCGGTAACATATCAGTTAGGTTTAGGAGGAACAGTTAAGCTTGGAAAAAGAACTCATATGCTTGTAAGTTATAGAAGTCTTCGTGCTGAAAATATTGAAGCGAGAAAATACGATTCATATGCTTATAATTATCCAGGTGCTGATGGAACGGTTTATGATAGAACAGAGTTTCAAAATTCTTGGAGAGTAAATAAATTAGAATCAGATGCATTGGTTTTAAGACCTATCTACTATGTAAATCAGAATTTAGATTTATGGATAGAAGCTGGTATAGGGCGTAGAGATGCAGAAGCATATAACGGAAATACTGAAGATCATAAATTTTATAAAATTTCAGCAGGACCTCAATTAAAATATTATGTTGGAAGTGCAGAAACATCATTGAGATTATTTGTAACTTACATAGGAGATGAGACGAAAAAAACTGATAATAATGTTAAGTTGAGCTCAACAGTTGAAGATGTAATTACTGGTTTCCAAGTTTCTGCGTGGTGGTAAAAAACTTGACAAGATAAAAAAAAAGAGCTAACATCAATTGTATAAAGATAAAAAATGAGGTGAGTCTTATAAAAATTGATGATATAGCTAAACTAGCAGGATATTCAAAAGCTACTGTGTCTAAAGTAATAAATAATTATCCTGGAATCCCTGAATCAACTCGTCAAAAAATATTGAAGGTTATAAAAAAATATGAGTTTGAGCCGAATATTCAAGCTAGAAATTTAGCAGGGAAAAAAGAAAAAGTTATCGGAATATTTATATTTGATAAAGGTGGATTAGGAAGTTATTTTTTCCAATATATCATTGCACTAATAATAGAGAAAGCTGAAGAAAAAGATGTAAAAGTTTTAATTTCTCTTATAAAAACAGAGAAACAAAAAGTAAGAATAAAACAGTTAATAGATAATGGAACAGTTCAAGGTGCAATTGTAATAGGAGCGACTTTAAATGAACCTGAATTAGAAAATATAATTCAAGATGAGTATAAGCTAGTAATATTTGATTACAAAGCAGAAAGTAATTCAAAGAATGTATTTTTTATTAATTCAAATAATTATGAGGGTGGTAAATTAGCTGCTAAATATTTATTAGAAAAGAATTTAAAAACGATCTATCATTTTACAGGACAAGAAAATAAATTACCTAGTGTACAAAGAAAAGAAGGTTTTTTAGATGAAATTGATGGCAATGGTGTTATATGTAAAGTTTTAAAAGGTGAATTTCAACTTGATATAGCGAAGAATATATTTAATCAAATTATAAAAAATGGAGAAATTCCAGAAGGAATATTTTGTGCAAATGATGAGATGGCAATAGGGTGTCTAGAAGCTTTAGCGGATAATGGTATAAATTATAAAAATATTAAATTAATCGGATTTGATAACAACCAAATTTCAAGTTTATATAGACCAAGAATCACAACAATAGGTTGTAATCTAGATAAAATGGCAGAAAAAGCTGTAGAAGCAATTTTAGAGTTGATAGAAGGAGGCTCTATAAAGAAAAATGTATATAATGGAGAATTAAAATTATATGAAAGAGAAACTTAGTTTCTCTTTCATTTAAAGAAATTTAGGAAAGCGGTTTCCAAAAAAGGAGAAAAGATGTACTTAAGTTTTGATGTTGGTGGAACAAAAACAAAATATTCTTTAATTGATAAAAATGGTAAAATTTTAGAAAGTGGTAATTTTTTAACAGAAGACAATAAAAAAATTATATTTTCAAATATAGAAGAGATTGTCAAAGAATTTCAAAAAAAACGTTACTCAATAGAAGGATTGGCATTTAGTATGCCTGGAGTAATAGATGTAAAAAAAGGGTACATGATAACTGGAGGAGCACTACACGATTTATATAATTTTGCCTTTAAAGAGGAGTTAGAAAAATATCTTGGAATTCCTGTTGAATTAGAAAATGATGTAAATTGTGTAGCTCTAGCAGAAAAGTGGCTTGGGAATGCTAAAGAATGTCAAAATTTTATTTGTTTAACAGTAGGAACAGGAGTTGGAGGAGCTATATATATTGATGGAAAAATGGTAAGAGGCTCAAAATATGCTGCTGGTGAATTCGGCTTTATGATAACGGATAGAAGAGAAAATTATGAAGAAGCTAGTTTGAGTATGTCTGGAAGTGTAAGAGGAGGATTAATACAAGCCTATTCAAAAAGAAAAGGAGTTAATTGGAAGGAAATAACAGGAGAAAGAATATTTGAATTAGCTCAACTTGGAGATATAGTTGCTATAGAAATAATAGAAGAGTTTTATAATTCTTTAGCGTATTCTATTTATAACTTGGCTGTTAGCTTAAATCCTGAAAAAATACTTATAGGTGGAGAAATAACTAAAAGAGAAGATTTTATAGAAAAAATAGAAAAAAAAATCCAAATTATAAAAAAAGATGTATGTCCTTTAGAGATGCCAGAAATACAAAGATGTAAATTTTTAAATGATTCTGGCAAAATAGGAGCTGTATATAATTTTATTTTAAATACAACAGAAACAATATAAAGAATCTGTTAACTAAAGATGAAAAATAGGTCCAATTCCTTAAAAAGGGATAAAGATTTTCGATTTGAAATA
>NZ_JTLI01000088.1 GCF_000799075.1 Cetobacterium sp. ZOR0034 | reverse complement strand
AAAACTAAAAAGATTGCCCTGATTCATCCTCTCCCTTACAGAGGAAGAGGTTTTCTCAGGGCGTTTTGATAAAATTGCGTCTCCTATCTGTTTGAATCTAACAACTAATATTTTCATATTAAATCTCCTCAATACTATTCTTTACAGTTTTTAAATCCCCCCAAAACTCTACTGCTACTTTTGCTCTTTTTCCACCATCATCCCTTGACTTCTTCGCAAAATTAGCATCATACGTCACTAAAAGTTTTATATCCCCTTTCCAGTTGAAGACAGCTCCTTTTTCCTGTAAGAATTTAAACTCTCTATCTAAAAGAAGCTCTGCTACGTCTTGACCTAAAGCTACAACTATTTTAGGATTCATAAGAGAGATTTGCATCATCAAATACTCTTTTAAATCTCTTTTATCCTTCTCTTCTAACTCACGGTAATTTTTCTCTGATTTTGTTAATGTTGTAATATAGTATTCATCTGGAGAAAGTCCTACAATATCACATAACTTAATTAAAAACTCTCCACTCGAACCTGGCTTCACTTTTAAATTTTCATCTATATATAAACTAGAATCATCTCCAATAAACATAATATTTCCAGCAAAATTTCCTGTTCCTAATATTATTTTTTCCTTTGTATTTTTTAAAGCATCCGTGCCTCCAACTTCAAACTTTAACTCCTCTAATAATCTCTCTATCTCTTCCATAAAGTCCTCCTAAAACTTGATTATCTTTGTACATATATCTTGTTGTGCAATCTCTACAGACACTTCTATATTATTTCTATTAAGTTCATCCATAACTGCATCTAGTGCTATTTTAGGGTCATTACTGTCCTTACTCATATGTGCTAAATATATTTTTTTCAATTTCTCATGATAGATTTCACATAAAAATCTAGCACAATCATTATTTGAAAGATGTCCATTTCTACTTTTAACACGAGCTTTCAAGTCCCAAGGATATGAACACTCCATTAATTTATGATAATCATAATTACACTCAACTACAATCACATCTACATCTTTAAAAGCTTCTCTAACAGTGTTGTCAATATAACCTAAGTCTGTTGCTATCGCGACCTTACTTCCAGTACTTTCTTCTATTCTAAATCCGATAGTTCTTTCAGCATCATGCATAACATCAAAAGGATAGACCATGCTTTCCCCTACCCAAAAAGCCTCTTCAATAAATCTAAGATTTTCTGGTTTTATTTTTCCTAATTTCAATACACCCGCTTCATAGCTCTCTTTTGTAATATAGATTGGAACATCATATTTCCTAGATATTATTCCAGCTCCAAGTATATGATCTCCATGCTCATGTGTTATCAAAATCCCATCTATACTACAAATATCTATACCTATTTTATTCAATTGTTCTTCTATTTTTTTCCCACTGAATCCAGCATCTATAAGTAATTTTATATTATCAGTCTCTAAAAAAATAGAGTTTCCTTTGCTTCCACTTCCTAGTACTGCTAATCTCATATTTTTCCCTTTCTTTAATCTCTATTTTAAGTCTATATTATAGCATAAAAAAACCTCTTAGCCTACTAGCCAAGAGGTCACATATTTTACATCTCTTCAAAGTGATCTTTACCTACATAACACAGTGGACATACCCAATCCTCTGGCACCTCTTCCCACTTTGTTCCTGGAGCAACTCCATTTTCTACATCTCCAACCGTTTCATCATAAACATAATCACATATTACACATCTCATGTGTTTACCCATCTTTAATCCCCCTATATTTTAGTTATGCCATAATCCATGAATATTACAGTACTCTCTAGCACAAACGCTAGCACCTTTTGGAACTCTAAAATAAGCTTCTGGAGCTTCCCCAGGTTTCAAATATTTTCTATATAAGAAATCATCTACGCATATCTCTATGATTTGAATATAGTGAGCTTCTGTCATTGGATGAGCTACCTCTTTTCCAACTTTAACTAAATACCCATCCTCTTTCTCTTCAACATAAGGAACATGCTTTTCAGTTGTTGCATCTTCTGTTTTTTCTGAAACTAACTCTAATCCCTCAACGTTCACTTCGGCATCTGCTATTAATACCTCTAATAATACTGGACTTTCTTTTACTTTAAAAATTTCAAAAACTTTCATTCTAGCCTCCTTCAATTAATAAAATAGTTTCTTATTTTAAGCAATTATTTATTCTGACAATGTGGACAAATTCCTTTAAAATAAACATGGTATTCATCTACCTTAAAACCACTCATTCCGTCAACTACTAATTGATCTAAAGCCACTGGAATATCATAGACTTTCTTACATTCTACACATTTAAAGTGTCCGTGAACATGAACATCTACATCATATCTTGTCTCATTTTCCTCTATTGTTATTACTTTCGTTATTCCCTTTTCTATAAAAAGATTTAATGTATTATATACTGTTGTTTTAGAAAGAGTAGGAATCTCAGGGCATAAAGCCTTATAAATCTCATCTACTGTAGGATGAGTTTTATTTTCTAACAAATATTCAAATATTTTCATTCTTTGATATGAAGGCTTTATGTCATGTATTTTTAGGTGCTCTCCTATATTTTCAACATACATAATAATCTCCTTTTGAAATAATTACAAAATTGTAATTATTTGTTTTTAATTTAATATACACTTTTTTAGTATTTTTGTCAAGATGTCTTTAGAATATTTTGACCATCAAATATCTGTCAATTCCTATTCCATATTCATCTTTTTGTAACTCTTCAATCTTGTAGCCAGCCTTTTCATACATTGATATAGCCGGCATATTTTTAGGATCTACTGTTAAATATACCATCTCTATTCCAATATCTTTTAAAAAATTGTGAGTTGATTCCAGCAGTTTTTTTCCATAGCCCTTTCCTCTTTCAGATTCTGGAGTTGAAAAACCATATAAGAAAACTGCATTTTTTTTTAATACAGCTTGATACTGAGCAACCGATAAAAGTTTTCCGAAATTATCAAGTAAAACATAAAGTTTTCCATAACGAATAAAACTCATAATCATCCACATATCTGCTCCACCCATAACTCCAAAACTATCTATCTCGTTCTGATATATCTTATCAATTAACTCTCTATTATCCGAAGTAACTTCAACAACTTTCATAAATACCTCCTAATATCCTATATCACATAGATGAAGTCCGTTTGGTTCTGCTACATCTTTTATATATTTTCCATTCGGATCATTTAGCATCTCTATCATATAATTTTCAGGTCTTCTCTTAAAATAAATTGATAAAATTGTCCCCACTATTATTCTTATTTGAGATTTTAAAAAAGCATTTGCTTTAACATACAGTTTCACAGTTTTTTCATCTACTCTTTCAAATCTAGCCTCAAACATCTCTCTTTCAGAAGTTCTACTAGAACAATCTGCAAGTCTAAAATTACAAAAATCATGAACTCCTACCAACGGAGCTACAATAGAATTCAATCTATCCAAATCTAATTTTTCATCAACAAAAGTTACATACCTCGATTGAAAAGGGTTTCTTTCCTCTCCTAAATAATATTCATAAGCTCTATATTTAGCTGAAAATCTCGAGTTGAAATCTGCCTCACTGTCTTCTACATCTAAAATAACTATGTCTTTAGGCAAACTATTATTTAATACATATTTTATTTTTTGAGGAGGAATTGTTGAATCTATAAAGAAGTTAGATACTTGTTTCTTAGCGTGTACACCCCTATCGGTTCTTCCTGCTGAAATTAGATCAATGTCTTTTTTAAAAAGTATTTTTAAAACTTTTTCGATTTCTCCTTGAACAGTTCTCAACTTTGGTTGCCTTTGAAATCCAAAAAATTCACTTCCATCATAACTATATGTTAACTTTATATTTCTTTCCAATTTTTTCTCCTTTTCCTTTTTTAGATATAAAAAAAAGTCTTGAATAATCAAGACTCTGTAAACTCTTATGTGGTGCGAGAGGAGGGACTTGAACCCTCACGTCGAAACGCCAGATCCTAAGTCTGGTGCGTCTGCCAATTCCGCC
>NZ_JTLI01000087.1 GCF_000799075.1 Cetobacterium sp. ZOR0034 | reverse complement strand
GGGGTGTCGCCAAGCGGTAAGGCAACGGACTTTGACTCCGTCATGCGTTGGTTCGAATCCAGCCACCCCAGCCATTCAAAATGATATTTATAGGGAACTGATGAGTTCCCTTTTTTTTATTTTTTATTTTTTATAAAAAAATCCCGTTTCTTAATTACTATAAGAAACGGGATTTTACTATTATAATTCACAATAATTTTTAGCTATTTTAGAAGCTAATCTAGCATTATTGAAAACTAATTGAATATTTGATTCTAAACTTTTTCCTTTTGTGATATCTTTTACTTTAGCTAAAAGGAATGGAGTACTATCTTTTCCTTTGATTCCTTTTTCTTCAGCTTCAGAAACAGCATTGTTAATTGCATTTGTAATTGTATCGAAATCCATAGCAAATTCTTCAGGAATTGGATTTGCAATAACAACTCCACCTTTTAAGTTAACATCCCATTTTGCTTTTAGAGTTTTAGCGATTTGTTCTGGAGTATCCATTTTGTAATCCACGTTGAAACCACTTTTTCTAGTGTAGAAAGCAGGTAACTCTTTAGTTTGATATCCGATAACTGGAACTCCTTTTGTTTCTAAAAACTCAAGAGTTAATCCGATGTCTAGAATAGATTTAGCTCCAGCACAAACAACAGCAACATCAGTCATTGCTAATTCCTCTAAATCTGCTGATATATCCATAGTTGTTTCAGCTCCTCTATGAACTCCACCGATTCCTCCAGTTGCAAATACCTTAACACCAGCTAACGCGGCTATAATCATAGTAGAGGCAACAGTAGTTGCACCATCATCTTCAGAAGCTAATATTGCAGGGATATCTCTTCTACTAGCTTTAGTAACATCAAGACCTTTTTTTCCTAAATAATCAATCTCTTCTTTAGTTAATCCTACCTTTAATTTTCCATTTAAAATAGCTATTGTAGCTGGAACAGCACCATTTTCTCTTACAATTTCTTCAACTTTTAAAGCTGTTTCCACATTTTGAGGATAAGGCATTCCATGAGATATAATAGTAGATTCAAGGGCAACTACCGGTCTATTGTTTTCTAATGCTTCCTTAACCTCTTTTGAAATTTCTAAATATTTTGTTAAATTCATAAATTTTCCTCCTTAATTTTATTAACGTTTTCTAAAGACATATTGTCGCTAATTGTTTTTTCGCTTGAAATAGCGATTGTTGCACAAGCGATACCATTTTTACAACTTTCAATTATATCGAGATTCTCTAAGAAACTATAAGCGATTCCAGACATAAAAGCATCGCCAGCCCCAGTTGTATTGATAACCTTAGTTTTGAAAGGAGACATCTTACCAGAAGCTACTCCATTTGAATAAAAAACTCCCTCTTCTCCTAAAGAGATGAAAACTTGTTTTACTCCTTTTTCTATAAAGAAATTAGCACATTTTTCAAGAGAGTTTAAATCGATTATTTTTATACCAGAAAGTGTTTCTGCTTCTATTTTATTTGGTTTTATCGTGTGGAACCTACCGATAAAATCTTTAATTTTTAATGCTTTTGTAGTAGATACGCAATCTAAAAATACAGGTATATTAAAATTAGTTACAATATATTCAATAGTTTCTTTAGGTATATTTGTATCGACTATACAAAGTTTAGATTCGTCTAAAATCTCTTTTTTAGATTTGATAAAGTCTATAGTGACATTATCATATAAATCCATAGCAGAAATAGCAATCTTCATATCGTTATTATCATCTAGTATAGATAAATATGTAGATGTTGAAGAGTTTGGAATTATTAAAGAGTTAGAAGTGTTTATTCCTAAAACTCTACAATTTTTTCTAACTTCTTCGCCATTAAAATCATCGCCAAGGACAGTTATAAGTTCTACATCTTGATTTAATCTTGAAAGATTATCTGCAATATTTCTACCTACACCGCCGAAAGATGTATTGACCTTTCCAGGATTAGAATCATAATCTTTTAAAGGTGAGTAAGATTTTGCTGAAATATCGATATTTGTACCACCGATAACAGTAGTAAAAGATTTTTTTTGTATAATATATCCTTTACCGATTATTTTTCCTTTTTTTATTAAATTAGAAATGTGTACAGCAACAGATGAACGAGCGATATCAGCTTTTTCAGCTAATTCTGATTGAGAAATAAAAGGATTTTCTTCAATCCATTTTAAGATCTCTTTTTCTCTATTAGTCATATGCACCTCCTTTTCTTAAACAAATGTTTAACTTACTAAACTTTTGTTTAAATATTATCATTGAAGTATTGAAATGTCAACGATTTATCTATAAAAAAATTGATTTTTTTTGTAAAAAATATTAGAATTTTAATAAAGAATATAAAAGGGGTGGTAGTTTGGATAATTTTAAAGGTGATAGAAGCAAAAAGGTGTGGTTACTTACTGAAATAGTAGTAGGAGTTCTGTTTGCATTATTTGCTTATTTTGTATTAAAAGGTAAAGAAAATATATTGGAAGGGTTTATAAGAATATTAACTTCTCCGACAGTTTTGATAACTGACTTTTTAGTTATAGGAGGAATGGGAGCAACATTTTTGAATGCATTTTTAATATTTGCCTTTAATTATACTTTGATGAGATTACTAGGAACACCTTTAAATGGTTTAGCGATAGCTTCATTTTTTACGGTTTTTGGATTTTCTTTCTTCGGAAAAAATATATTAAATATTTTGCCGTTTTATGTAGGGGGAATTTTATACTCTAAATATGAGCATATTGATTTTAAAGATATATTGGTAACGATATCTTTTACTAGTGCGTTAGCACCATTTATAAGTGAAGTTGCATTTAATATACATGTTTTTAGTGAATATGCATATGTGCATGCTATTGTATTAGGAATAGTAATAGGGTTTATAGTGACACCTTTAGCGAAGAAAATGGCAGGGTTCCATGAAGGATTTAATTTGTATAATCTTGGTTTTACAGGTGGAATATTGGGAGCTGTAATAGCGTCTGTTCTTAAATTGTATCAATTTGTAGTGGTACCTCAAAGAATAATATCTATAGAACATGATGTTGAACTTAAAATAATATCTAGTGGTGTATTTTTGGCTTTAATATTGATAGGATATTATATAAACAATAAAAGTTTTTCAGGATATAAAGCTTTACTGAAAGATAGTGGATTGAAGAGTGATTTTGTTTTGAAATATGGCTACGGCTTAACTTTTATAAATATGGGAACTATGGGATTTGTAGCAATGATGTATCCTATCTTATTAGGTCAAACTTTAAATGGACCATTACTTGCAGGAATATTAACAATAGTAGGATTCTCGGCTTATGGGAAAACTATTCTTAATATTACGCCGATATTAATAGGAGTATTTTTAGGAAAGTTTGGAAGTACAACAGATGGATTTACATTAGCTTTATCTGGATTGTTTGGAACATCTTTAGCACCAGTAGCAGGAGTGTATGGTTTTGGATGGGGGATAGTAGCAGGGATGTTGCATATTGCGGTAGTCCAAAGTATAGGTGTTGTTCATGGTGGGTTAAACCTTTATAATAATGGATTTTCAGCTGGAATAGTTGCAGGATTTTTATTACCTATAATAAATACAACTAAAGAAAGTGTAAATAAAAGAAGAGCGAAATATCTACAAAGACAGAAAGCATTACATGACTTAATAAGGAAAACAGAGGATAATTTACAAGATAAACTGTAAATAAGAAAACATATTTTAAAAAAAATAAAAAAAGTTTGTTGACAAACAATGTTGTCTGTGGTATGATTATATATGTCAGCGGGAAACACCGCAGACAACAACTGAATGAAAAGGACATTAACAACCGAATAG
>NZ_JTLI01000086.1 GCF_000799075.1 Cetobacterium sp. ZOR0034 | reverse complement strand
GCGGTGAAAGTCGCATGCACGGTGTGGAGCAGGGGAAAAGGTGGAGATAACTTCAAAGCCTTACCTATTGCTATAAACAATAGAGGACTTAGTAAAAAAAGGTAGAGCATTTAAAGGTGAAACAGTAGAGGAGCTAGCAACTAAAATTAAAGTTGATCCAGTTGTATTAAAAGATACAATAGATAAGTTTAACGTTGCTGTTGAGAATAAAACTGATGAATTTGGAAGAAAACTATTTGCAAATAAATTGGATAAGGCTCCATTCTATGCAGGACCACGTGTTCCAACAGTTCATCACACTATGGGTGGAATTGAAATCAATGAAAAAACACAAGTTTTAGATAAAGCAGGAAATCCTATTCCGGGGTTATTTGCAGCAGGAGAGGTAACAGGCGGGCTTCATGGAAGCAATCGTTTAGGTGGAAATGCTTTGGCTGAAATAACTGTTTTTGGAAAAATAGCAGGAGAAGAGGCAGCAAAAAATAAATAAAAAAATAAAAAGGCAACCTTAAACATAAAGTTGCCTTTTTTTATTTAAAAATTTAATATCCCCACTTATTAATATATCACAAGTTTTTTAGGATTACAATCGTTTTATTTTGAAATACTTATTAAAATTTTATGAGTAATAATTTTATATGATTGTACAAAAAAAAGAAAAAAGTCTCTGGGGGGGGTGTAGAGACTTTTTTCCACTGCTAAAACTACGCAAAATTCCACTGGAAACACTTCATGACATTTTATACTTATAAGAATAATAGTTTCCTTTTTTTATTTACAATTTTTTAACAAGAAAAAAATATTTTATTTACACTAGTATGAGATAATTATAAAAGATTATAAAATAGATTTTGGAGGGGTTATGAAAATTTTAACAGCTATAGGAGCATTACTAATTGCTGCTACATCATATTCAGCACAGATATCAATGGAAAAGGTTGGACATTTCCAAGGTGCACCGATAGGAGCAGGGGGGCCAATCGATATAGTTGACTTTTATAATAATACTTTATTTGTAGCAAATGGAACTAATACCGATATTCAAAAACCATCTTTAGATATTGTTAAAGTGGATGGGTTAAAAAATAAAGAGAAGGAGTTCAATCTTTCTAAAAGAGTAGATATTCAAAAATTTATAGGGACAACTGAGGAAGTTAGTGATTTGACTTGTATTAAAGTTAGTCCGAATGGAAAATTCTTGGCTTTATCAGTAGCTTTAAATCCAACAACAGAAAAAGGATATATAGTTATAACAAGTTTAGAAGGTGATTATATAGCTCACTATAAAGTTGGAGCTTTACCAGATAATTTAGCTATAACCCCTGACAGTTTAAAAGTTGTTGTAGCAAATGAAGGAGAACCAGGAAAAGGACTTAAAGTTGATCCAGAAGGAAGTATTTCTATTCTAGATTTATCGAAAGGTTTGGATAAAGGAAGAGTTATAGAAGTTAAAATAGATGAAGCACTAATAAAAGGAGAGCTAAAAGCGAATTTAGACGAATATGTTAAAGCTGCTCCACATAAACCAACATACAGTCAGGCTTTAGAGCCAGAATATATCACAATAGATGAAGCTGGAAAATTTGCATACGTTTCATTCCAAGAGGATAGTGCGATTGGAAAAATAGATATCGAGGCTGGAAAATTCGTTTGGATTGAATCTATGGGAGTAAAAGACCATTCAAAACCAGAAAATAGTTTTGCAATTGGAAAAAATAGTCCAAATTTAGTTACAGCAGATGTATTTGGAATGTATCAACCAGATGGAATAAAAGTTTTTAATCAAAATAATAGTACTTATTTAATAACTGCAAATGAGGGAGACGCCAGAGATTATGGTAAAGGATTATTTGTGGAAGATGATTCTACTATAGGAAAATTATTAGAAGCGGGTAAAAAAATAAATGTACCAGTTACAGAGGATATGAGAAATTTAAAAATTAGTAAGTTTAGAGGTTTAAATGAAAAAGGCGAGTATGATAAACTTTATTCGTTTGGAGCTAGATCATTTTCTATATTTAAAGTAGAAGCTGGAGGAGTGAAACTTGTATTTGATTCAGGAAATCAGTTAGAAGAGATTACTAAAAAATATCTACCTGAATATTTCAATTCGAGCAACACAAATGTAAAGCCATACTCAAGAAATAACTCTAAAGGTCCAGAGCCAGAAGATGTGGAGATTGGAACAATAGATGGAAGAACATTTGCTTTTGTAGGATTGGAAAGAATTGGAGGAGTTGTAACATTTGATATTACAGATGCTACAAAACCTGAGTTTGCTGGATTCTTCTCTGGAAGAGATTACTCTGAAGATGTTAAAGGGGATGTAGGGATTGAAGGGTTAAAATTTGTAGCTTCAGAGAAGTCACCTACAGGAAAGCCACTATTAATCTCATCAAATGAGATTTCAAACTCAATAGCTATCTATGAATTGAAAGTTTCAAAATAGATTTAAAATAGTAACATATGTTACTGAAGTTATGACACCTTTATTGTATACTTTGTATATAAAGATAAAGGAGTGGAAATTATGAAGAATAGCTATAAAAATAAAGAAGATATTAAATTATATGATAACTCTGTTTTACCAAAAGATTTAGATAAAGTTGGAGAGACACCTTTTATGACAGAGGAAAATGTATTTCCAGATATTTTAAAAAATCATATGGCACCTAAAAATAAATTGGGATATCTTGTAGTAAGAAAAGGTGAATTAAACTATGTTTGGGAAGATGAAGAAGAGAAAGTTTATACAGTTGATTCAAATCATCCGTTAGTTATTTATCCTGAGAGATATCATCGTGTTATTTTAACAGGAGCTGTTGAATTTAAAGTTGAATTTTATCATTATGATGACAAAATGATAGTGGATAAAACTGCTTTAAGACCAGGAGAAAATTTTATTAAATAAACTATTAAAATAAATACTTTAAAAAAACTCCCTTTTTACTAGATAGATGAAATCAAAATCTATTTAGTTTAAAGGGAGTTTTATTTTTTTTTGGGAGTATACCAAATTTAGTGTAAATTAACTTCTTAGCTATCAAATTTTAAATGTCCAAATAGGCTATCT
>NZ_JTLI01000085.1 GCF_000799075.1 Cetobacterium sp. ZOR0034 | reverse complement strand
AAATTAATAGCCAAGAAGGTAAAATATATATATTCAATTTTTACAATTTACACTAAATTTGGGAAACCCTCGAAAATTTGTATTCTTCGAAAACTTAGCTTTTGTTGATGCTACTATCTCTAGTGATTCAATAAATAGATCTATCGAAGGAAATCATGTTCCATATACTCCTAAAACAAACGCTAATGTAGGAACAGCTATCTATTTTACAAATAACTTTAATACAGCTTTAACTCTTAACTATAAAGATCAATACTACTTAGATAAAGAAAACAAATATAAAGCTAAAGATGCTGTTTCTTTAGATTTAAGTGTTAACTATACTCTTGATAATGGTTTAAAACTATTTGGAGGAATCAACAATCTTCTTGATAGACAAAACTTCGATCAAGAAGGTATCTCTAACGGAGAAAAAGTTTACGATCCTTCAAGCGGAAGAACTTTCTATTCTGGATTTAAATATACTTTCTAATAAACAAAAATATCTTCGGTCATGACCGAAGATATTTTTTATTCTAATTTTGTGTATAGTATTTCAAATTTTCGTTTAAAATAGCAAAATAACTACTTTCTAAATTTATATTGAAACAACCAGTTGATAAATCATATGGTGTATCTTCTACAAATCCTTCTATTGCTAATCTATTATCTTTTTCTAAATGATATAATTTGATATAATCTGTCTCTTCAAAGTTTAAGTTATTTAAAGCAGCTGCAAACGACAAGCTATTTTCATTTGCATTTACACTACAACTTCTTTTTATAACTCCATCTTTACTAAATAATATAAGTTCAGCATATTTACGTCCGTAATGGAATGGATGAACAATCTCTTCTCTTCCTTCTGCTTCAAACTTCATTAGATCATAATTGAAGGTTACCTCTAAGAAATGTACATTATTGTACCCTTTAAATATAAGTTTATTTTTTTCTCTTAATTTATTTTTTGCATCTTCTAATCTTTGAATCTCTAAACTAATCTCATCTGCATTTAAATTTGGAACTATTAACATTGACACAGCATAGTCTAAATGATTTTTGAAATAGTTATAACTTATTTTAGTATATTTTTCTGAAGATATTTGCGAGTATTCCTCAACTTTCTTTCTTAACTCAGTTTTGTCATCTGATAAATCTAACAAAGTATTCGTATACTTTAAATTTTCATTTAATATATAGAAATAAGTATTCTCTAAATCTACATCAAAGCAACCAGTTGATAAATCATAGGGTGTGTCTTCTATAAATCCATTTAGCATTAATCTACCATTTTTTTCTAAATGATGTAGCTTAATATAATCTGTTTCTTCAAAACTCATCGCATTTAAACTATCTGCAAATGTCATACTATTTTCATTTGCATTTACACTACATCTACCTTTTTCAATACCTTTTTTATTGAATAATACAACTTCAGAGTATTTACGTGAATATTGATACGGATGAATCATATTTTCTATTCCAGTAGCTTCAAATTTCATTAAATCATAGTTGAATGTCAATTCTGAGAAAATAGTATTATTATACCCTTTAAATATAACTCTATTTTTCTCTCTCAATTTATTTTTTGCAATATCTAATCTTTCAATTTCTAAATTAATTTCATCAGTAGTTAAATTAGGAACTTCCAATATTGACTGAGCATAATTCAGATGATTTTTAAAATAATCATAGCTTTTTTTAGTATATTTTTCAGAAGGTATCTGTGAGTATTCTTCAATTTTCTTTCTTAACTCAGTTTTATCATCTGATAAATCTAACAAAGTATTAGTATACTTTAAATTTTCATTTAATATATAGAAATAGCTATCTTCTAAATCTATATCAAAACAACCTGTTGATAAATCATGTGGTGCATTTTCTACAAAGCCATTTACTACTAATCTACTATCTTTCTCTAAATGATATAATTTAATATAATCCGTTTCCTCAAATATTAAACTATTTAACTTATTTGCAAATTGGATACTATTTTCATTTGCATTTACACTAAAACTACTTTTTACTATTCCTTTTTTATTATATAAAATAACCTCTCCATATTTACGCCCATAGTGGAATGGGTGCACTATTGAGTCCGTTCCTTTTGCTTCGAACTTCATTAAATCATAGTTAAATGTTAATTCTAAGAAGTGTACATTGTTATATCCTTTAAATATAATTTTATTTTTTTCTTTTAGATTATTTTTTGCTTCATCTAATCTTTGAACCTCTAAATCAATCTCGACTTGAGTTAAATTAGGGGTAGATAACATTGATGTAGCATACTCTATATGACTTTTTAAATAGTTATAACTTACTTTCGTATAATTTTCTGGAGATATTTCTAAACACTCCTCAACTTTATCTTTTAATTTAGATTTATCATCTGATAAATCTAATAAAGTATTCGTATACTTTAAATTTTCATTCAATAGATAGAAATAACTATTTTCTAAATCTATATCAAAACAACCTGTAGAGAGATTATACGGTGCATCTTCAACAAAACCACTCACTACTAATCTATTATTTTTTTCTAAATGGTACAACTTAATATAATCTGTTTCTTCAAATGTTAAACTATTTAAATTGCTTGCAAATGTCATACTATCTTGATTTGCATTTACACTACAACTACCTTTTACTATTCCTTTTCTATTGTATAGTATAACCTCTGAATATTTACGTGAATATTGATATGGATGAATCATATTTTCTATTCCACTAGCTTCAAATTTCATTAAGTCGTAGTTGAATGTCAATTCTGAGAAAATAACATTATTATATCCCTTAAACAGAATTTTATTTTTTTCTCTTAAGGCATGTTCAACATCATTTAACTCTTCTAAAATTAATGTTATCTCCTGTTCTGTTAAATTTGGTGTTTCTAACAACTGTTTAGCTTTTTGAATAACCATTTGTAGATTATTAAAAGAAAGTTTTGTATACTCACTAGAATCTAACTTTTCTAATTCTTCAATCCTATCTTTTAACTTAGTTTTATCATCTGATAAATCTAATAATATATTTGAATATTTTAGATTTTCATTTAGTATATAGAAATAACTATTTTCCAAATCTATAGCTGAACAACCATTATTTAAATTAGATGGCGTATTTTCAACAAATCCTTCTATTATCATTCTGCTATTTTTTTCTAAATGATATAACTTAATATAATCCGTTTCTTCAAAAGTTAGTGTACTTATAGCTTTAGCAAACTCTAAACTACTCTCATTTGCTTTTATTGAATAATTTCCTTTAACTACTCCTCTTCTATTGAATAGCTTTATTTCTGCATACTTGCTACTTCCATGGAATGGGTGTATTGTTGTGTCAATTCCCTTAGCGTCAAGCATCATAGAATCATCGTTGAATACTATTTCACAGAAGTTAACATTATTGTATCCTTTAAATATAATTTTATTCTTTTTTCTTAAATTCTGTATTGCTTTTTCTAAATCTCTATATGCCTCAACAACTTGATTTTCTAGAGCATCGTCATCTTCTAGAACTTCTATTGATTTACCTAATGCTAAAACATATTCATCGTAACTATTTTTAGAATAATCATCTTTGTTATAGTTGCATTCTTTTATCAGTTCAATTAAATCATCTTTATTTACATTAAGTTCTAATTGAACTTTTGAATACAATATATCTGATTTCATTATATAGAAATATGAGTTTTGTAAATCTAGATTTTTAACCCCGTGATCATAATATTCTTCAGTATCTTTAATTTCACCTAGTAAAGCCAATCTATTAAACTGCTCTTTATGCGAGAGTTTTAAATAGTCTCCTTCTATAAATTTCATTTCATTTAATAGATTTGAAACATAATCAGCATTCGAAGATCCCGCTACAGAATATCTATTTTTTAATTTATTTTTTTTATTATAATGCTCTATCACAATATATTCTGGTGAATGATAATGTACATTAGCTGCTACTCCTGATGATGATGCTATAAATTTCTTATTTACAAAATCAAATTCTACTCTTAAAAAAACTTCATCTTTGAATCCTTTGAAAAGTACTTTAGGTTTATCATCTGAAACTATAATATCAATCTCATGACTCGAAACTTTATTTTTTTCAATTGATTTTATTTTAAACTCTGAATTTAAATAAATTATCTCTGGAACTAAGAACGAAAACTTTCCTAATGAATCCGCTGTTACTATATATCTATTTTGACCTAATTTTATTTCTATTTCAGCCTCTGGATTAGCTATTCCACTTAAAGTTCTATTTCTACCAGGGTATATTTTTCTCACTGTAGGCGGTATAGAAATATTTCTCACCGAATCAAACCAAGAGTTTTGATCTATATATAAATATGAAGATTCAGAAGAATCAATTATATCATCAATTGCATTAAAATCTGTAACATCTTGTAGTTCACACATCTTTATAAAAGGTATTACATTTAATTTATATTGCCTAGCTATAAAGTATGCGACAAAATCCCAACCATAATACTTTCCTTCTTCTCTCCAGAATGTTTCAAGCTTTTGCATAAACTCATTGTCAATACTATCAATAAATGCTAAGAAGAAATACATAGGTACTATTCTCTTGTTCTGTTCACCTTTAGTTAAATAATCAATATATGACGTTACTACCTTTGTTTCTTCATATTGTTGCTTATTCCCATATGCCCAAGACCAAGTAGGATCATTTTTATCTATTCTTGTTTTAGAATTTGCAAACATATTGTTCCAATACTCTGTGAATCCCCATCCTTGCTCATAAAGATGACCGTACTCATGATACATACCCCAAACAGCTTCACCTTTTTTAGGTCTTCCAAAATATGATAAAATATTATTAGGAGCACAATCTAGCATAGTACTTCCAGCCGACATATATCCTCTATGCTCTTCTCTTCCAGTAACTAAGAAAAAACCTTTTCTAGGTCTATGCATATCCTTCTCATTATTTTCATCTAGACCAGCTAATTTATTATATAAAGCGATTATATCCTCATTCATCTCTAACGCTTCTAATATATCCATTGGTTGTTCGTTATTTTTCTTTATAAGATGCTTTATCATTGGAATGTATATTCTCACATTGTCACTTATAAGTAATCCTGGATCATCTCCATTCTGATTTAAAAATACTTTCTCGTGAAAAGCCTCTTTAGATAAAATATTCCTTGAAATCTTTTCCTCTCTTATATCAAAAATAGAAGCAAGTATATAATCTGATTTATTCATTTTTACTTTTACACTAAAACTAAATCTTTCATCAACTGAATCTAATCCATTTTTAATATTTTGTACATCTATAAATAATCCTCCCATTTCTGGAATATCTATTTTAGTCCATACATTTACAGGAATTTTTTTTATACCTTTTAAATTTACTATATTATGTAAATTTAGATTGGCATCACCAGTTATATTTTCTCCCTCTATTAAAATCTCAATTGAACAACTTTGTAAAATTTTTATACCTAATGGCTCGTTAGAATGAATACTATAATTAAACTGTTTACTGTCTTCACTTGTTGATAAACTTGTGTTTCTATAAATTTTTAACTCTTCTATAGTTTCATTAGTTTTTATGTTCAAACTCATATTTCAGCCTCCTATTTTTCATTTTTGTATTTTTATTTCAATTTCATTTAAAAACTTTTGTAACAATATTAACATACTATCTATTATTTTTCAATTATATTATCAAAAAAAAAATACCATAACCATCTACAGTTTAATGTTTTATAAAATGTAGTGACTATGATATTTTTATTAAGATTTAAAATATTATACATAAAAATGAAAATATTATACAAAATATAGTTACAAAAATTAAGTGTTGATAATCTTTTTTAAGAAACCTATAACTTCTCAATCTACTTCTTACAACTCCATTTCCATATCCTCTAACTTCCATCGATACCGCTAAATTTATTGCATTTTGAATTCCTGAAATAACAATTGGAAAAAAAAGTGTTGTTATATTTTCTACTTTTTCTTTTAAAGTCATCAATTCATAATCTATTCCTCGAGCCTTTTGGGCTAACACCACTCTTTCAGCTTCCTTTTGTAACATTGGAACAAACTTAAATGAAAGTGCTGTAATAATTCCTATCGATTCTACAGGAATCTTAAAAATTTTTAAGGGGGATAGTGTTTTTTCTATTACAAAACCAATTTCTCTTATCTCTAGTGATGAAACCATCGAAGTAGCTAAAAATATAATTATAATCAATCTAGAAAAAGATATAACTACATAATCAATTGGTCTTCCTATTAAAAAAAAGTTTATAACTACTATTGAAATCATTAATCCCGAAGAGTATTTTAAAATCTTTTTTAACTTCTCTACATTTATAGAAAAAAGTCTTATTTGATAAAATATTACGGGTAACAAAATTAAAATTTGATAAGGTTTTTTTATAAATCCCAATGCAATTATACAGATTAGAGTTGTATAAAATACAGTTCTTGGGTCAAACTTTTGTAATTTCATAACTATCTAATCCTTTCTAGAAGTTCATCAATATTTCTTATATTTTCTGTAGAAACACCAAAATTATTCATAATTTCACAAAATTTTATAAAATCCAAATCTGAATTTTTTAAAACTTCAAAAGGTTTTCCTTGTGCTATAATTTTACCTTTTTCCAAAGCAACAACATTATCACCATACTCTAATACATCTTCTAAAAGATGAGATATTTGAATTATTGTTATTCCACTTTTTTTCAATTTATCTAAAATTGTAAAAAATAACTTTTTATTTTCTATATCAAGACCTGCAGTAGGTTCATCTAATAACAAAATTTTAGGAGATGTTATTAGTATTGAAGCTAGTGCTATAAATCTTTTCTGTCCTCCACTAACTTCATACGGAGATCTAGTTAGTATATCTTTTGACAACTCCAACAACTCTAAAATTTCATCTAGCTTTTTTTCAATCTCTTCAGGTGATATTTTTCTTTTCACTAGAGAATAAATTATTTCCTCTTTAATTGTGCTATTAAAAAATTGTTTTTCTGTATATTGAAACATATAACCATAATTTTCTCTATACTCTTTCAAGTGTTCTTTTAAAGAAAGGTTTTTATTTTTCCAAAAAATATCTCCTGTTTTGTTTTTTAATAAAAATCCTATAGTTTGAAGTAAAGTTGATTTTCCACTTCCTGTTTCTCCTATGATAAAATTATAACTTCCACTTTTAATATCTAAATTTATATTTTTTAATACTATTTCTTCGTATCCTGAATTTATTTCTCTTAAAGAGATTTCCATAAACTTTCCCCCATTTTATCTAAATCAAAAACATTTTGTGATAAATTAATTCCTGTACGCAAATAAATGTTTTTAGCTACCTTAAACATCGTGGGAAGATCTAGTCCTGCTCCAAGTTCCCCTTTTACTAAAAGTTCGTTAAAATGCTCTTTAGAGCCTTTAAAATCGATTTCACTCCCTTTCAATAATAAAACCTCATCACAAAACTCTATTTCTGATAAATGGTGAGTTATTAAAATAATTGTTACTCCTTTTTCTTTTAATTTTTTTAAAAGATTTAATATTATTTTTCTATTGTGCGGATCTAACATAGAAGTAGCCTCATCAAGTATTAAAATTTTAGGATTTAATGCTAAGGCAGAAGCTATACACAATCTTTGCTTCTCTCCTCCTGAGAGTTTTGATATTTTTTCTAAATTTCTTCCTTCAAATTCAATCTCCAATAGTAGTTCATCTATTTTTCTTAGCATAACCTCTGAATCAAACCCATAGTTTTCCATTGAAAAAGCTATCTCCTCTTCAACAATATCCGTAACAATTTGCTCATCTGGATTTTGAAAAACCATCCCAATTTGTCTTCTACAATGATATAAATTAGTTTTTAAGTTAACATTGTCTATATAAATCTCTCCGTTTTTAGGTTTTTCTATACCTAAAATTAATTTTAGCAATGTACTTTTTCCAGAACCATTTTTTCCTAATAAAGTATAAAACTTACCTTTTTCAAAATTAACAGTTAATTTTTCAAATATAGATTTCTCGTCATAAGAAAAATCTATACACTCTAATCTAATCAACTTTTTCACTCCATTCTTCTACATCATAAAAATTTAAAGAGATGTTTTTTTCTTTTAAAATTGATTCTAAAACTTCCATAAAGACACCTTTCTCAGAAACTAATTTTACCCTACCTCTAATATCTTCTAAGCTTTCATAGCAACTAGTTTCTCCTTCCCAATCTGCTCTACAAGTTTTATTCACACCACAACTTGGACTTCCCGAAATTCCATAAATGCCCTCTATTTCATAACCATTTTTTAAATAATCTTTAATTTGATTTACAATTGGAAGCAGCATTTTTTTACTTTCATTTACAAATCCACTATATTCAAATTGATCTTTTACATGTCCCCATCTTTTTAAACCTAAAATGTTTATTTCTGGACAAGGTAATTGTATAATTCCATAGTTTTTTAAAATTTTATTTTGTAAAAACTTTAAAAATTCATCTTGCTTTCTAGCATAAGGTTTAACCACACTATTTTGATTTAAAATACAATGTGATATTATTATAATTTTTTTAGATCTATTCATTTTTATCCTCTTATTTTATTTAATATACTTTTTGGAAGTTTTGCTATAAGTATAGATACAATAATACATGATGAAACTTTATCTATTAAATTAGACATAATTCTTGGAATAAATGCTGCTGTAAAGATTTTTTGTCCACTTTTAACAAGCCATCCTGTTAAAATATCCATTGATCCTCCTGCTAGACCTCCAAATAAAGAAACTGCTATAGGTGTTCCAACCAATGGAGCTACTATTGAAAGCAATATTCCTGTAAATACAGCTATTTTGAAGTCAAAACCAAATTTTTTAACAATATATCCTACAACTATTCCTATTATCATATTAACTATAGCAAATGGTAATTCTATTGGATTATTTACAACTGATGTAATAATATTAGTTATCATTCCCGTAATAGCTCCAAAAAATGGTCCCAGTAACGCTGCAGATAATATTGTTCCTATTGTGTCTAAGAATAAAAAAGGAATATGAAGTGTCTTAGCTAGTGTTGCCAGTATTATATTTAACCCTATTCCAAGTGCTGAAATTGTTATTGCCAATGTTTTTTTATTCATTTTTTCTCCTCTGTGTAAATCCTAATTAAATAAAATTTTATATATTATACAAAAAAACCTTTATTTACAAAAGGTTTTTTTATAATAATTCTTTTTCTAGTTCAAATATAATTTCTTCTATGTTTGATAATTTTTCATCACTAAATTCATTTATATTTATAATTTTTAACAATCCAGTTAATTTTATTTTAAGATTTTCTTTTTTTATATTTTTTTCTGTTTGAATTTTATTTTGAGATAAATTTTCTTTAAATTCTTTTATTTTTTCTTTTGGATTTTCTGATTCTAAAATTTCAAAAACTATTTTTTCGTTATTTTTTTCTATTTTTTTAATATCTTTAATTGCTCTATCTGGTAATTTATATATTTCATTTGAATTATATTGTAAAGATAGCTGTCTTCTGTCTAAACATAGATAAACAAAATCTTTTTTAAATCCTAAACTTTCATACCATTTTCCAAACATACCATTTTTATTATTCGAAAAAATTTTATGGGCCTCTAAAAAAACATCCCCTAATTCTTTTAAATTTTCTTTTAATAAATTTCCTGTATGAGTTGCTTTTTTTTCTAATTCAATCAGTATTTCTTTATCTTCTTGATTAAAATCAGTATAATCAAATCTTGATTCAAACTTATCTTTTTTTATAATAACTTCACTTTTTTTATAGTTTGCTAACAATCCCATTTAATAATTTCCCCCACTAAATTTTTATAATCAATTGCTGCTGTACATGATGAATCTATTTGATAAATAGAATCTTTATTAAGACCTAACAAATTTAATTTTGAACATGTTCTTATTGTTGTTTCTGTTGTTTTAAAGTTATCTTTTAAATGTTCAAAAATTTCTTTACTTACTTTTTTTCTTTTATCTAACTTTGTTGGTAAAATTAAAGTATTTTTTATTTTGACGTCTAATTCCTCTTCTGTTTGTTCTAAAGTTTGAATTAAAAGATTTAATCCATCTAAAGCTAAAAGTTCTGTTTCACAAGGAATTAATACATAATCTGATGCATAAAGAGCATTTACAGTAAATAAATTCATACTTGGTGGACAATCTATAATTATATAATCATACGTTTTTTCTAATTTATCTAAAGCTTTTTTTAATAATTTTTCAGTTCCAAATTTAGATGTCAATTGTCTTTCTGCTAGATTTAATATTAAATTTGATGGAACTAAATCAAAATTTTGAGTTTCAATAATTACATCATTTATGTTTTTTTGATCAACTAAGATATCTTTTATTGTCAGTTTTGGAGTTTCATTTAATGCTGTAAATGTTAAACTTGCTTGTGGATCTGTATCTATTAGTAATACTTTTTTATTTTCTAAAGTTATTCCTGATCCAATACAGTGTGTTGTTGTTGTTTTTCCAACACCACCTTTAAAATTTATAATAGAAATTATTTTAGACATTTTTTCCTCCTGATTAAAAGTTATTTTCATCTGTTCTGTTGTAATATCTATTTTAACTAATTGATTTTTTTTATAGCCAATTTTTTCAATAATTTCCTTATCTAGAGTTATTCTATAAAGTTTTGTATTTCCATTAGCTTGAATAATTAATGGTTGTCCATTTTCGCATTTTTTAAAAGTTATTTCATTTAATTTTTCATTATAAATAAAATTTAAAAACTTAGGTTCATTCATTATTTTAATTCCTTTTATTGGAATATTCAAATATGCTGTTGATATTTTATTTTTTTTGTTAAATGT
>NZ_JTLI01000084.1 GCF_000799075.1 Cetobacterium sp. ZOR0034 | reverse complement strand
AGGATTCTGTTTTCAATGGTTTTTTTATATTCACTTTTTCTTTGCAGAAAGTTATATGTTTATTTTACAACAAACAGTCAACTCTTTTGTTATCTGTACCAGTATATCGTCACCTAGCATCTCTTTTACTTTTTCATCACGAGTTAAAGCATCATAAAAAGCTACCTCATCCTCTGTTAAACCAAGTGAGTCACCCTCTTTATGAGTCTCCATAAACTCTTTAGCCATCTTTATAAGTTCTTCCATTATCTCTAAACTTGTTAAAGCCTTATTTCTATATGAACTCATAGCCTTTTGAAGTCTTTCTGAAAACTTTTCAGCCACCACTAAATTTTTTCTACTAGAGTATTTAATCTTACCCTCTATTAACTTTCTTAACATCTCAACAGCTAGGTTTTTATACTTTATCTTCTCAACCTCTTTTAAAAACTCATCTGAAAGAATAGATATATCTGGATTATCTAGTCCTAACTGTGAATAAACATCTATGACCTCTTCAGATATAATTGTCTTAGCCATAAGTGAAGCTATTTTTTCATTTATCTGAGCCTGAGTTAATTTTTTAGGATTACTCTTATCCTCTGTTTCTAACTTAATAACACTAGCTTTAACAGCTTTAAAGTAACTTATCTCATCATTTAAAGCCTGTCCATCACGAGTTGTTATACATAGAGAATGAGCCTTAGCCAACGCTAAAACATTATCGATAAATCTTTTCTTAATTCCAGGTTCATCATTTTCGAAACCTAAGATGTAATCCATACCCTCTATAATAACTCTAGCACGATCTAAAGCACTATTACTTTTATATTTTGAATAATCAAAGTGATGGAATATCTCTTTTACAATCTCATAGTGTTCAATCATAAGAGCCACCGCTTTTTCTGTATCTACTCCTGTGCACTTTTGATCATTTGGTGTATATTGTCTTAACGCTTTTTTAAGTGCATCTCCTATTCCAATATAGTCTACAACTAAACCACCAGTTTTATCTTTGTATACTCTATTTACCCTTGCGATAGCTTGCATTAAGTTATGTCCTACCATAGGTTTATCAATATACATAGTATGCATTGATGGAACGTCAAATCCAGTTAACCACATATCACGAACTATAACAATCTCCAACTCATCATTGTCATCTTTCATTCTATTAGCAAGCTCTTCTCTTTCCTGTTTTGTTGTAAAATGCTGTTTAAACTCCATAGGGTCTTTACTAATATCACTTGTCATAACAACTTTTATTTTACCTTTAGTTTTATCTTCACTATGCCATTCTGGTTTTAAACTAACAATCTCGTTATATAAATCCACACATATTTTACGAGACATAGCTACAATCATACATTTACCAAAAGCATTATTTCTTCTCATCTCCCAGTGTTCTATAAAATCCTCTGCCAAAGTTCTTATTCTATTTTGAGAACCAATAATAGCTTCCATTTTTGTAATATCTTTTTTAGTACGTTCAACAGTCATTTCCTCTTGACCTTCCATAATCTCTTCAAACTCACCATCAAGTTCAGATAAAACAGGATATGGAATATCTAATTTTATAAATCTATTTTCATAATAGATTTTAACAGTAGCTCCATCTTCAACAGCTCTCGTCATATCGTAAGTATCTATATAGTTACCAAATACAGCAGTTGTAGATTTATCATCAAAGTCTATAGGCGTTCCTGTAAATCCAATATAATTTGCATTGGGAAGTGCATCACGAATATGTTTAGCGTAACCATATTTACTGTTTCCATCTGCATCCATTTTAGCATCTAAACCATACTGTGATCTATGAGCCTCATCAGCTATAATATAGATATCATTTCTATTACTAATAATCTCTACAATCTCTCCAGATTTAGGAGCAAACTTTTGTATTGTAGAAAATATTATTCCTCCACTACTTACATTTAGTAGTTCTTTTAATCTATCTTTATCATCAGCTTGTTTTGGTGTCTCCACTAAATAGCTCCCAGCTTTTGAAAAAGTTCCAAAAAGTTGATTATCCAAGTCATTTCTATCAGTTAAAACTATAACTGTTGGATTGTTAAATTTTTTAAGCAGTTGCCCTGTATAAAATGTCATAGTTAGAGATTTTCCACTACCTTGAGTATGCCAAACGACACCAATTTTTCCATCATTGCTTCGAGCATCTGCTGTCTTTTCCAGTGCTTTTTTTATAGCAAAGAACTGGTGATACTGAGCTAATATCTTTATCTTTTCATTTTTACTTTGAAGAAACAGGATATAGTCATGAGTTAATTCCAATACTCTTTCTTTAGATAACATTCCACGAGTTAGAACCTCCATCATTAAAGAGTTAGTATCTGCTATTGTAACTCCATCAATACTTCTAAAGCTCATGTATCTTTCTTCATTTGATGATATAGTTCCAGCTTTTGCATTAACTCCATCACTTATAATGATAAAAGAGTTATATTTAAAAAGATCCGTAATCTCATATTTGTATCTTTCAATTTGAGTATAAGCCTCTTTTATACCTACATTGTCATTACTTAAAGATTTTAACTCTATAACTACAAGAGGTAGTCCATTGATAAATAGTATTATATCTGGTCTACGTTTAGATTTTCCAACTATTGTAAATTGATTTATAGCTTGAAACTCATTTCTTTTAATATTTTTAAAATCTATTAAATATATTTTTCCACCAGAACGTTTGTTCCCATCTTTATCTTTATACTCTCCTACATCTACTCCATTGACTAGCATATTATGAAACTCTTCATTACTTCTAATCAAGTTAGGATGTGAAAGTAGTATTACTTTTCTAATAGCTTCCTCTTTAGTAGAGGCTGGCATATCTTTATTTATGTTATAAACTGCTTCTCTTAAATTTTCCTCTAATACTACTGAATGGTAGTCATCTCTTTCTAATTTTCTACCATCAATACACTCCCATCCCAAAGATTCTAATATTTCAAGATAGGCTGCTTCTAATTCATCCTCTGTAAAATTCATCCTTACCCCCTCTAAATAAACTGTTTATCTTTTGGTTTTTTTTATAAATTTAAATTGTGTTTTTCCAGCTTCTATAAAATCGCTATAATCTATTTTATTTGGGTCTTTTAATTCTATTTTTGATTTTAAAAGCTTAATTATACCTTCTAAGTATTCTGAACTTTTCTCAATAGTTTCTTGTAAATATTTATAAAACCTATCTAAATCTGGTGGATAAATTAAATCAGTATCTGATTCAAATATTTTATTTTTTCCTTCTTCATTACAATAACTATTAATGGCTGTTTCTAATATATACAAATTTATGATTACGCTATGTTCTATTATATTAGAATACAATAGTTCGGGTCTCCATTCGATAGCTTTTTCTATTAATTCTTTTTTTAAATGACCTACATATTTATTTCTTAAGTACTTAAAAAATTCAATATTTTTCGATATTGAACTATATATTTTACAAATATCACGATTCTCACTATACAAAAATCTAAGTTCTAATTCAAAATCTGAAAAATTTGAGATAGAAATGAGCGTATTTTTTAAAATCAAAAAGAATTCTTTTTCAAAATCAATATTCTTACCAATTTTTTTTCCTTCAAGAATATCTTTGTTTATCAGCATAGCTTTTATATACAACATCCTATATTCTTTCAATTTTTCCTCCACTAAATTCAATCTCTCCACTCATAAGTTCAGGAAGAAAGTATCTCTTATTTTTGTTAGAGATTGAATTCCTTCTTGCTTTAAACATATATAATACTTCCTAATATTTCCTCTTTAACTTTTTCTTTATAATCTTTTACATCTGGGTTTTTAAACTTATAATCAAAAACACTTTTTTCAACTAAGTCTACTTTTTTTCCAAAAGTATTTTCTAACTCCTCTTGTAAAGCACAAAAATTTCTATACATACCTTTTTTAAACTCTATTTTAACAATTATATCTATATCACTACTATCAGTTTCTTCTTCTTTAGCATAACTTCCAAATAACCCAATTTCTAAAATTGAATATTTTTTTTTATCTAATGCTTTTAAAACAGATAAAATACTTTCTTTATTAATTTCCATTTTATCACCTCATTTTTGAATATTATAACATGAATATAGTTTCTATTTAATCCTCTTTTCTAGTTCTTTTAGAGCTTTCATATCGTCAATTACTGATAGTTCTCCAAATAGTATAATTCTTTCTCTTGTTGGAAGTTTGCTGTTTAATATTACCAGTGATAATCTTTCTTTTTCAATATCAAGCTCACTTTTTTCTAAAGCTTCAATTTCTGGTTCTACTATTCTCACAGGTTCTTTTTTAAGTTTTACTTTTTTAGAGTCTACTATATCTTTAATTTTAGAGTTTAAAATCTTAGAAAAACTTTCAATCTCATAATTATATTTATAAAGTTCATTTAGTCCTTTTATAATATCTGCTTCATCATACTTTAAAATTAATTTATTCATAGCTTTTTGTGAATAGACACTATCAACGTAAATATTCTTACGAGCTTTTAAAACAGCCTTTAAGAGCTTCTCAGACATACTGTTTTCTTCAACCTCAATAGTATCTTTATCTACTCTGACAAATTTTATTTTGTCCATTCTACGACCTAAACGCTCTTCAACAAAACCATATTGATATTTCTTATCAAATGAATTAATCTCATTCAAAGCCTTTTCTAAAACATATCTTTTAAAATCAGCATAAGTTTTATATTTGCTTCCTGTTCCTGTTAATTCTTTTAGTTCATCAATTGAAAAAATAGGAATATTAACTTTTTCATATTTCTTGAAAATATCGTAAAAAATAATTGAATGAACGCATTTAAATGCCCTTTTTTCAAGAAGTTTTATAGTTGTATAGTATAAATTTTCTTTCTTATCATCATCTTTTAACTCTAAACATTTAAAAATAGTTTCTGGTATTTGAAGAAATATTCCATTTTCTAACTTTTTAAATTCTGCTAATAGGTTAAAAGCGCCCCAAAGTTTTCCTCTAGCATCTCTACTTTCAATTCTTATTTGTTGCAAAGAATCCAAATATTTATAAATATCATCATGGTTATTTTCTAAATTAATAGCTTTCAATAATTCACTCATTGAAATAACTATTTTATCAACCTTCTCTTGTTGAAATTTATGCAGAATATAATCATAAACTAGTAATCCTTGAAGAGTTATAGGCATTCCTGTTATTTCTATTAATTGATTAGGTTTAAATAATGTTAAATCTTTTCGTTTCATAATTTTCCATCCTTAATAAAATAATTTTATCTATATAAAGAATATCATTTAATATGGAAAATTTCAAAAAAATTTTTCCATTAAAAAGATTTATCTTTCCATAATAAGGATTTATTTTTCCACCTTTAACACCAATCTTTCCATGTTTAAGATTTATTTTTCCATAGATACCCCACTTCGCCCATTGATTTTATTAAGGATTCAGAACCCGTAAATATTGTAAATACTGTAAATATTACAAACAAGAAAAAATTAAAAAAAGATTAAACTAAATTATACAATCTAATCTAATCTTTTTTCTTAATTTTATTTTTAAAATGGAAAATCTTCATCTGAAGAATATATAATCTTTGGAGTATAATCCTCTTCCTCTACATAATTATCGTATTGTTTTCTAAACTCTTCTAACAAAAAACTTTTTTTCAAAATATTATTCAATTTAGTTCCAGAGTAGTTGCTACCTAATTGATTTAATCCATTTTTTAAAACTTTTAAATACTTTTGCTTCATAGGTACTAAAGTATATAAAAGACGTTCTTCATATACAACAGTTGGATTATCTAAAAAAAATAGATTCTTAAATCCAAATAATTTCAACTCATTATTTTCTACTTTTTCCACTTTTCTAAACTGAATCTTATTACCATAGAACTCATTTTTATCAATAGGATTTATCTCTCTATAATAAACAAGAACACCATCACCATTTTCTAATTTGTCTAAAGATTTTAAAGGATTATTGTTTAAAAAATTCTCTATCTCTTCTAAAGTTAAATCTGAAACTTTAATCATTTTTCCACTACAACGATTACACTTCATTTATACCTCAATCTCTCCACTCATAAGTTTAGGAAGAAGAGTATCTCTTATTTCTGTTAAAATTTTATTTTCAAAGGAAAGAATACTTATTTTTTTCAATATTACTTTTAAATTAACATTTATTTCTTGATGAATTTTGATGGATGGAGCTACAAATTTCATCTCTTTAATAACAGCTGTTGATAAATTAACTTGGACACCACTATTAGCTTTAGATCTAATATTATTAATAAAATTATTAGAATTTGTTAAAAAGTATAAAAATGGATAATCAATACTTGTTTCATCTTTTATTTTTAAAATTCCAACACGCTGATTTATTAAAAATTCATTATCTATATCCATTAAAGCTGTATGACCTAGCAATGAGACATTAGCTTTCATATCTGTCATACACATTAACAAATCTCCATCTTTCGCAAAAAATTTTTTATATTTGCTAGCAACCTCCTTTGAAACAAAACTCTTTGTTTTTTCTTTACATATACCTCCGCCTTTTTTAATATTTCCCATTTTAAAAATACTATATCCATCTTCTGGTTTTATATCTAATAATTCATTACTTTTAAATGCACATCCATTAGAAAATTCAATAACATTACTAAGTTCCTTAATCTCCCATCCCTCTGGAATCTCTCCAAGTTCACTATCTACCATTTTTCCACCACTACTTCTATATGGCTCTCCATTCT
>NZ_JTLI01000083.1 GCF_000799075.1 Cetobacterium sp. ZOR0034 | reverse complement strand
GAGCGCACGACTGTTAATCGTGTTGTCGCTGGTTCGAGCCCAGCAAGAAGCGCCATTTTTTTATTTTTTGTAAAAAAACAGTAAAAAGAGAATCGCCAAATAGAAAAAAATTGACACAAACATCTAAATAGTGTATACTGTGTTTAAATGATGTATAAATTGAAAGAAATTCTATTATTTAATATTTAAAGGTGTTCAAATAGGTACCTTATATTAGTTGGATTGAATGGAGATTTATTACATGAAATCAAAAATTTTATGGAGGTATCAAATGAAAGGTACAGTTAAATGGTTCAACCAAGAGAAAGGATTCGGATTCATCACTGGTGAAGATGGAAAGGACGTTTTCGCACACTTCTCTCAAATTCAAAAAGATGGATTCAAAACTCTTAATGAAGGAGAAGAAGTTACTTTCGATGTAACTGAGGGAGCTAAAGGACCTCAAGCTACAAACATTGTTGTTGCAAAGTAATTTATTAAGGAGCGATAAGCTCCTTTTTTTTTATGAAAAATTTGTAAAAAATAAGTTAAATTAAAAAAATATATTTTCATTTAAAAAAGATTTATGATAAAATTATCCTAATATAAATTAAATACGAGGGGGAAATGATGGATATACTGAATTCAGTAGTAAATTTTTTAAATGATATTCTTTGGAGTTATGTTCTTATTGTAATGTTGTTATTTGTGGGGACATATTTTACTTTAAAAACAAAATTTGTACAAATTAGATATTTTGCTCAAATGATAAAAATACTAGGTGATAGTGTAGGTCATAAAGGTGGAGTATCATCGTTTAAGGCATTTTGTATAAGTACAGCTTCTAGAGTAGGAACTGGAAACTTAGCAGGGGTTGCAATAGCCATAGCTTCAGGTGGATCTGGAGCAATTTTCTGGATGTGGTTAATAGCTATTATTGGTGGAGCATCTAGTTTTGTTGAAAGTACATTAGCCCAAGTTTATAAAGTAAAGGATGGAGAAGCTTTTAGAGGTGGACCGGCATATTATATGGAAAAAGCTTTAAATAAAAAATGGATGGGTGTAGCTTTCTCAATATTAATTTCAATAACATTTGGATTAATATTTAATTCAGTTCAATCAAATACAATCTCATTGGCCTTCCATGAAGCTTTTAAAATGGACAGAACAATAATTGGAGTAATTCTGGCGATTGCAACGGGAGTTATAATTTTTGGTGGAGTTCAGAGAATTGCAAACTTTAGTGCAACGGTTGTACCTATAATGGCAACATTATACATAATAATTTCAATGTATATTGTTATTAAGAATATTGGTATGGTTCCAGAAATATTTAGAGATATAATTGAAAATGCGTTTGGAATAAGACAAGCAGTAGGTGGTGGAATAGGAGCTGCGATAATGACAGGAGTAAAAAGAGGACTATTCTCAAATGAAGCAGGAATGGGGTCAGCACCAAATGCAGCAGCAGCAGCAGAAACATCACATCCAGTTAAACAAGGATTTGTTCAAACTTTAGGAGTGTTTACAGATACAATTTTAATTTGTTCATGCACTGCATTTATGGTTCTAATTTCAGGAGCGCACCAAACAGAAGGATTAACAGGAATTCAATTAACTCAAAATGCTTTGAGTTCTCAAGTGGGTCATTGGGGAAATATTTTTATAGCTATTTGCATATTACTATTTGCATTTAGCTCAATTATTGGAAACTATTACTATGGAGAAACTAATATAGAGTTTTTAACACCAAATAAATCGTGGTTAAATCTATATAGAGCTGGAGTTATAGCTATGGTAATGTTTGGATCAGTGGGTGAACTAGCTTTAGTATGGAACATGGCAGATCTATTCATGGGGCTTATGGCAGTATTGAATCTGATTGCGATATTCTTACTAGGTAAAGTTGCTTTTGAAGCATTAAAAGATTATAATACTCAAAAAGAAAAGGGATTAGATCCATCATTTAATAAAAATGAGATAGAAATACCATATGCTGAGAGAGTTGAATGTTGGGATTAATAAAATTAGTGTTGACTTAAACTTGAAAATACTGTAAAATGCATATGGTTGCGCCTCTATAGCTCAATTGGATAGAGCATCTGACTTCGGATCAGAGGGTTATGGGTTCGATCCCTGTTGGGGGCGCCATGATTTTACTCCAACCTTAAAAAAGTAAAATTTAAGGATTAGAAGAGAAAATAAAAAAGAATAATTTATTATAGAAGACTCTATTGTTACACTTTAAAAGTGCTTAAAATAGAGTCCTTTTTCTTTAAAAATTAAAAGAATTGGATACTTATTTAAGTAGTATTATGATATAATTTAATGAAATATAAGATAAGGAGAGTTAAGATGTTAGCTGATTTAAAAGGAAGTATAAATAAAATTCGTTTAAATGAATACGAAGGTATATTTGCAGTTTATGAAGCTGTTGTTAATTCTATTCAATCAGAATCGAAAAATATTCAAGTAATTCTAAAGAAGAAGGCTAATCCTCAACTGTCTTTAGATGGTGAAATTGAAGAAATAATTGATGAAATTGAAATAATTGATGATGGGCAAGGATTTACTAAAGAAAATTTTGAGTCTTTTAAGAAAATAAATTCAACTCATAAAATAAAAATGGGTGGAAAAGGAGTTGGAAGACTTTCATGGCTAGCGATATTTGAAGAGGTAACTGTTGAAAGTACTTATAAAGAAAGTGGAAAATATTATATAAGAAAATTTAAGTTCGATTTAGAAAATGAAATCAGAGAGATTGAAAATATAGAGAGTAATATAAAAAAAGAAGAAACAAAGATAACATTAAAAACACCTACTCAAAAATATGTTAAACATTTGCCTAAAACTGCTGATGAAATGTGTGAGAAAATATTATATCATTGTTTAGGATATTTAATAGAAGGAGTTTTTGAAATAACTATAAGAGATGGGTTAAATAGTTGTAAATGCAAAGAAAAATATAGAAATGAATTAGAAAAAGATGTAAAAACTAAAAAGTTCGAGTTAAAGGAATATGATTTTGAAATTTTACATATCCCAATAAGTAAGAATAAACTTCCAAATCACGAAGTAGCATTTACAGCTAATGCTAGAGAAGTTAAAAGAAGAAAACTTGAAAAAGTTAATGAACTTTTAAGAGTACCTCTTACAATAGATGGTGAAGAAAAAAATATATTAGCATATGTAAAAGGAAAATATTTAGATGACAATGTAACTGAAGATAGAAATGATTTTTTATTTTCTAATGTTAAGGGTAGCTTATTTTTAAAAGAAAAAGATATTCTGATGGAAGTAGCTAAAGAGCTAATTGAAATATATGATGAAGAAATTAATAAAGTTATAGAAATAAATAAACAAAAAATAGAAGATTTTTTAAAAGAAAATCCTTATTATAATTCATTATATATGAGAGATAATTCCATATTAAAAGACATAAATCCGAAAAGTTCAGAAGAAGAAATAGAAACTAAATTTGAATTATTTGCTAGAAATAAAAGAAAAGAAACTTCTAATTTTATAAAAAATATAGAATTAAAAGGAGATTATCAAGAAAAACTAAAAAATGCATTAGTAAATATAGAATCTTTAAATCAATATGAATTAGCAAAGTATGTTATTCATAGAAAAGTGATTACAGAAGTTTTAGAAAAAATATTGCAAAAAAGAGCAGAAGATGATAAATATCATTATGAAGAAGATTTGCATAATTTAATATTTCCTATGAAAAAAAGCAACTTAGAAATTAATTATGATGATCATAATCTTTGGTTAATAGATGATAGACTAGCATATAATAAATTTTTAACATCAGATAAAGTTAACAAAAAAATAATTGAAGAAAGCGATAGTAATAGTAGGATAGATATAGCCACAGTGTTTGATCAAAATATTACATTCTCAGATAGATCAGAAATAGACGATGAACATTCAAATATTTTAATTATTGAATTTAAGAGACCAGGAAGAGAAGATTTTAGTGTTAGTGAGTTGAACAATCAAGTCTTAGGATATGTAGAGGATTTAAAGGATAAAAAGATAAAAACAGATAGAGGTCAAAGGATAGAAGTTAATAGAAATAGTATATTTAATATATTTATTATTTGTGAGATCACTTCTAATTTAGAAAAAGATTTAAAAAGAAGTGGATATAAAGCAATGATTGAAGGACAAGGTTTTTATACATTTAATGAAAATTATAATGCTTTAATCCAAGTAATTTCTTTAAATAAAGTTTTGAAAGATTCAAAGTTAAGAAATAAAGTATTCTTTAAGAAATTAGGATTATAGAGGTAATAGATGATAACAGAAACTTCAACTAAGAATCAACATTATGTTCCACAGTTTTTATTAAAAAAATTTTCTTTAGATAGAAAAACAATAAAGGTTTATCAAAAGGATAAAAGGAGCATTATAGAAAATGCACCTATAAAAAATCAATGTTCAAAAAAATGGTTTTATGGCAAAGGCAAAACAGAAGACAAACTATCCCAATTAGAAGGTGATGGAGCAAAAGTTATAAAAAGAGTATTAGAAGGTAAAAAAGTAGATTTTAAAGAAAAAGCTCAGCTTTATCAATTTATATATTTACAAAGTATTAGAACTCAAAAAAAAAATGATGTAATTAATAATGTTGCTAAAAAGATTCAAAAAAATTATATAGAGGCAGTTGCTAAAATTAATAATCTTGGAAATATTGATGAAATAGAAGGGATTGAAGAATTATTATCTGAGTTTGAAGCAAATTTTAAGATGACTCCAGAAAATTTAATAGATGATTATAAGTCTAATTATAATAAAATTTTAGATTTAGATTTTATAATTTTAAAAATAAAAAATTCAGAAAAAAATGAAGAGTGTGAATTTATAATAGGAGATAACCCAGTAGTGCACTATAATTATTATTTTGAGCGCTTTAATGGGGGATTAGATAGATATGGTGAAATGATAATTATGCCATTAGGGCCATATGAAACAATAATATTATATGACGAGAGAATTTATAAATTTCATAATATAAAAAAAAATAATATTATTGAAATAGAAATTGAGGATGTAAGGAAAATAAATAATTTACAATATATTCATTGTAATAAAAATATTTATTTTAGAACTATTTTAGAAAAACAAAAAGATTATTTTTATGAATTAAATATAGAAAAGAAACCAGAAATATATCAAATTTCTGATATAGTATCCATAAATTTAGATGATAAAAAATTTATAGATGTAAAATTAAGTTTTTTTAATATAAAAGAGGAAGGATTAAAGATAAAAGAGGCTTGCTTGCAAAAAATGAAGGCTTTTAGAGAGATAACAAGAGAAGCTGATATTATTGAAAATGAAAATATTGTATTTACTTATCCTTTAATGAGGAGTTCCCCTAAATCAGAGATGGATATAAGAAAAGAAATTTTTGAAATAAAAACAGGCTTAAAAGAAATAAAATATTTCTCAAAATAATAACCTCCTAGAAAATGAATTTTATATTTTCTAGGAGGTTATTATTCCATAATTAATTAAAAAAAATAATATAGTTAATATTTTGAAAATACCCTATAGTTTCTTTAAATTTAATAGATAAAATAAATAAAAGTAATACAAGTAATAAGCCAACAGCAATATAGAATATTTTTATTATTATATTTTCTAAATCATTTAATTTATCCATACTAGTATTCTTCATGAGTCTATTCCATAATTCATCAGTAGTTAAAGTTTTATTAGAATTTGTGTAATCATCATAAAAATCATTATAAATACTTATATAATGATTTGACACTTTTGTTCTTAAGTGCATTGAATAAAAAGTTGATAATCCAAGAATTAGTAAAATACTAACTTCAATCCAAATAAAAAAATGTACCCAGCCTTTAAAATCTTTAGAAATATTAACTAAAAATGTAATCGCAGCACCACTTCCAATTAAAAAGTAATTATTTCGTTCTTTTATTTCTATTAGATAATTCTCTCTATAAAAATCTATATCTTTTTCAAATTGTTCATAAGGATAATTCTCTTTAATTTCATCGGTAGAATTACTCATAGTTTGTTCTCCTTTTTGAGTTTTGGAAATTTAAATTTAAAATTATTTTTTGTTTATTTCTCTAAAAGTAACGACTTAATCAAAAGATAACCTAGCTTTCATTTTTTTCATTTTTTTCATTTTTTTTATTGCTATTTTCTGTAGTTTTATTAAGATTTCGAGGAGCTTTTGGAAGACAGCTTTCTAAACCTGTATATTTATAGACATCAAAAGCATTAGTATTATTATTAGAAACATTATTATCTTTCTTTTTTTTATCTTTATTCATTGAATACTCTCCTTCTTATTTTTGTTAAATTTAGATTTAAAATTATTTTTTGTTTATTTCTTTATTTTCTTTCTGTGATTTATTAGAATTGCATGGCATTCTTGGAATACAACTTTCTCCCATAGGCTTAACATTTTTTAAATCTTTAGTGTTAAAATTATTTCCTGATATTAATACTTCTTTTCGTTCAGTTTTAGTACTCATTTAATCCCCTCCAAATTTAAATTAAACCTATTATATAATTAAATTGCAAAAAAATCAATGTAATAAAAAATCCTAGAAGATAACTTCTATATCTTCTAGGGTTTTTATTATTATACGATTTACAATTAAGCAAAGGATCTCTTGGAGTTCTTCCATGATTTCATCAGTATTCTCCATAAAGAGTAATTCTTTTAAGTCTGAGATATTATCTTCAGTAATTACGAAGTTAGAATTTTCTAAGATAAGGTTTTCATATTTTTTAATTTCTTGCTTAGAAAGATCAACTAGCTTTTTTAACTTCTCTAACTCTGGTTTTATAGTGGAAGCATCAAGTAATCCATCCATAAGAAGCTGAGTTATTTCTCTTTTGTTTTTTGCAAGGCCAAATTCCCTGTTTTTGAAAAGCAAAGCTACAGGGAATTTTCTTCCTATCCTAATCCTGAT
>NZ_JTLI01000082.1 GCF_000799075.1 Cetobacterium sp. ZOR0034 | reverse complement strand
TCCGGAGCAGCAAGATAAAAAGCTAATAAATACAAGGAAAGATGGAAATAACTCTAATTAGATTACTTGAGAAAATTTTTGAATGAAAAATGGTCGAAATACATTGAAAATAAAGGGGGCATCAATGGTCAGGAAAATCCTTAGCGTTGTTATTCCGCGTTTTCCTGATGGGACCCCTTAAAAGGTTTTTCTTCACTTCCAATAGAATGCCAATGTGAAACGATTGAGATATCTTTAGACTGCTTGAAATAATACCCTTTATCTAAATAGTCTATAGTTCCTATGTGGATTAAATCATTTTCATCTTCTATAATAAAAGGATTACTTTCTGTCCCCATTCCTTTAAAATCAAATTTCTTTAAAGTTCTATTATTATTTGCTCCAAACACTTTATCTTCATTAGAGATTTCAATTAATCTATATCCATCTTTTATATTATTAATTATAGTATCACTAACTACTTTTTGATTTTCAGGATTATTCCATAGACAATTTTTTAAGAGTAAAACATCTGAAATATCTACTTGATTACGTTCATTTGTATAAGCTGATATCTTTAGAAGTTTAAGTATTTTAATAAATTTTCTATCTGAAATATCCTCTTGACTATTATTTTTAAATACATCTTTTAAATCTAATTTTATTTTTATAATAATATCTCTAATGTCACTAGGAATAGTTACTTTATTTAAATTCTGCTCTATCTCTTGAATTTCTTTCAAAGTGATTTTCAAACCCTCATTTAGTTTAAATTTTTCATTAGAGATATCAAAAAATTTATTAAGTTCATCATCTTGGACATACCCAACTACTTTTCTAATTAAAAATCTATCATATAAAGCATTAAGCTCTAAGTCATTACTCGGATCTTCATTTGAAGCTCCGATTAGAGAGATTAAATTTGTATTTTCTTTTTTACTTCCATTATGAAATACCTTTTCATTCATTATAGTTAATAGCGTATTTAAAATGGATGAATTTGCTTTAAAAATTTCATCTAGAAATCCTATTTGTACTGTTGGTAGATAACCTTCAGTTTTTCTATAAAATCTATCTTCTTTTAACTCTTTAATTGATAATGGTCCAAAAATTTCTTCTGGCGTTGTAAATTTAGTTAATAAATATTCAAAATAATTTTCATCATCTATCACACTAGATATTCTTCTAGAAATTTCACTTTTTGCAGTTCCTGGTGGTCCAAATAATATTAAATTTTCTTGAGCTAATATACTTAAAAGAGAAGTTTTTATAATATCATCTTTTCCTATAAGACCCTTATTCAAACTTTCTATCAGCATTTTTAATTTTTCTTTTCCTTGAAGTTTTAACACTTTTTTATTAGAAGTACCAATTATCTCTTTCACGGTCACACTTTACCCCCACCATAATATTTTAATTTATATTTAATTCTTTGCTTCTTATGATTATTGTCGTGACACTGTCACGACAATCTGAAAATTCTCAAACGACATTTTCTCGATGTCTTTATCTTCTTTATTTATATTTCTCCTCTTTCTTTAAGAACCTTTTCCCATCTATATATAGTAGCTCTTGGAACTCCAAACTCTTTTGATAGCTCGGTCTTATTGAATCCCTTATTATAAAACATCTTAAATCTATTTAAACTATCACCTTTTAATTCAATACTACCTTTTTTTCTTCCTTTGTATTTCCCTTCAGCCTTAGCAATAGCAACACCTTCTCTAACTCTCTGGTTGATGTTTTCTCTTTCTAATTCTGCAACAGCTCCAATTATAGTTAAAAAGAATTTACCAATAGCTGTTCCAGTATCAATGTCTTTATCTAAAACTTTTAGAGTAGCTCCTTTATCTTCAATCTCCTTAGCTATTTCTAATAGATCCATTGTGCTACGACTTAATCTATCTAAAGATTTAACTACTACTACATCACCCTTTTGTAATCCCTCTAACATAACTTTCAACTGAGGTCTTTCTTTATCTTTTCCAGACACTTTATCACTATATACAATATCAGCTTTGTCATAAGCTAAAAGTTGTCTATCTAATTTTTGCTCTACTGTAGAAACTCTAACATAATACTTAATCATTTAAAAAACTCCTTTCGTATTAATTGTATAATAATGCTATATTAATGTATATCCTTATTTTTTCCAAATCCTTATATTCAATTTTACGAGGCCATTTTCCACTATCACTACTTTAAATACTAATTTATAGTCTATATGTCTCACAACAAGCAAGCTTCCTATAAATGAATATTTAAATATTTTAAATTGATAGATATATAATCTCTAAAAATATAAACTTATATCTAATAGCTTATTAATACCATTTGAGTTAACCAAACTAGCTATATCGATTTTAACTTGCGGAGATATTTCAATTTCTACTTTTTGACGTAATGTCGTTGTACTCACTAATTTAGAAATTAACACTAAAAAATTGTCATAACTAATTAATGGAATTTTATAATTATCTGATACTCTATTATTATATGAATCAAGTGCAATTCGACTTGTTTCTTCTAAAATTTTAACTAATGCTATTTTCTCATTTTCTGTCAATGTCTTATTTTTTAATTTTATATGTAATACTGGATTCTTATATTTTAGAGAAAAGAAAAGATACCCTAATATATATAAATATTGTCCTTCTAATGTAGAAGAGTTAAAATAAACACTACTGAAGCCATCGTTAATCTTAATAATATTTGTGATTTTTTCTAAATCTCTTAAAGAAAAATCAAAAGCTTTTAAAATTGCTAAAAATAAATTATGAATTTCGCTATTCATTAAATTATTTATATAATTCCCCTTATTAACTTCTGGTAAGCTATACTCTAAATCCACAAATCTTCTTAAGTATCCTCCTGTGTCCATATTATTTCCATATATAGTCGCTATTGAGTACGAAAGTTGCTCCAAATCCCAAGCTAATACAAAATTATAGTTTTTAACGGAAAATAGGTGCTTAATGATCTCCAAAGTTTCAATCGCGAAAGTAGGTCTACATCTATCTAATTCATCTACAAAAAATATAATTCTTTTATCTGTTTTTTGTTGAAAATTTTCAAGATTTTTAATAAATAATTTTTTTATTTTTTTTCTAATTAGTTCGACATTGAAATCACTAAATTTTTCAGAATAAATCTCTAATTTATCTTTATCTTTGAAAGCCTCTTTTATAGTATCTAATGTCATTCCATCGTCAATCAAAGAGCTCAAAAAAATATTAATTTCTGTTTTTATCTTTTCATCTAAAGGTAAAAATCCAAGTAATGCCTTAAAAAAAAATTTAGGTGCCTTCGTAGATAAAACACTCGCAATTGTTGTTAAAACTTTAGATTCAGTAGATTCTTTAAATTCAGGTAGCTCATTCAATTCAATAAGAATAGACATTAACGGATTTTTAGAATCATCATTTTCCCAAGCATTAAAATATATTGGATAATACTTATTTTTTATTTCTTCCTCTAATGTTAGATAGTATACCCACATTTCTAAAAATGTTGTTTTTCCTGTTCCCCAAGGAGAATGAATTGATATAACTTTACACTCATTTTCGTAACTCCGAATGTATTCCATTAAAGTTCTTATAATTTTTTTTCTTCCAAATAAATCTTTATTGTAAATCTCTTGAATATTCATCTAAATCCCCTCCCTATAATATCGTATTATTAAATATAAATTTAATTTATAATACAATAGATATGTCGAAAAAGCAAGAAAAACAGTGTAAATAG
>NZ_JTLI01000081.1 GCF_000799075.1 Cetobacterium sp. ZOR0034 | reverse complement strand
AAAAAAAACCTAGTTAGAGGGTTGGTGAATATAAGTTAAGGATTTAACGAAATTTCTTTAGTCTTGTGAGAGTAGGGGAACAGTACTGATGAAACCATGATAATAAGTGGTGGAGGGATAGCCCCAAGTCAATAATTTTAAAATTGTTTTAATCTAGAATTAATAGATGAATGGTCGTAAACCAAGAAAATAAAGTTTCCTAATTCTTAGGAAGAGGGAGGCGTACAATCTATGAGTTTAATAGACTGCGTAATTGACGAATCAAATATTTACAGAGCGATTCACACGCTGAAAAGCAACAAGGGAAGTAAAACTCCAGGAGTGAATGGCGAAACCATAAGCGATATACTAAAAATTGAAGATGAAATAGTAAAACGAATTAAATATGATTTAAAGGGCAGATACACACCAGGAACGGTAAAAAGAGTAGAGATTCCAAAAGGAAATGGAGAATTTAGACCCCTAGGAATACCTAATATTTATGATAGACTAGTACAACTATGTTTTAAACAAGTCTTAGAACCAATAGTCGAAAAAAGTTTTCATAAAAATTCCTTTGGATTTAGACCAGAACGTAGTGCAGAACATGCGATAGCAACTTGTTATCATTGTGTAAACATTTCAAAACTACATTTTGTTGTAGATATTGATATAAAAGGATTCTTCGATAATATAAATCATAAAAAACTGATAAAACAGCTACAGCGATTTAAATCTATCGACAAGAAAACCTTATCAATAATAAAATGCATGCTGAAAGTGGAAACTGTATTACAAAACAAGGATATTGTTCAATCTGAGAAGGGAACTCCTCAAGGTGGAATACTTTCACCACTTCTAGCCAACATAGTTTTAAACGAACTTGACTGGTGGATACACAAACAATGGCTAGGATTAAAAACTAGAAGAGAATATTCCACTCTTGCAAGCAAAGAGAGAGCTCTCAGAGATACAAATTTAACAGAAGTTAGAATTGTTAGATACGCAGATGACTTTAAACTCTTTTGTAGAGATAGAGCATCAGCGGACAAGATGTTTAAACTTGTTAAAATATTCTTAAAAGATAGATTGAAACTAGAAGTTTCAGAAAAGAAATCAAAAATAGTGAATCTAAGAAAAGAGTTTAGTGTCTTTTTAGGAATAAAATTCAAAGCTGTTAAGAATAGAAATAGATTAACTGTGAGGTCATATATATCTGACAAAGCAAGAAAAGCTATCCTAACCTTAATCAGAGAAGAGATAAAAGAGCTTCAAAGAAGACGAACTGCCACCCAAGTCTTAAAATTTAATTCAATAATACTAGGAATTCAAAATTATTATCGCATGGCAACAATGGTAAATATAGATTTTAGTAAAATTGGCTATATAGTTAATAAATCCTTAATGAACAGATTAGGGAAACCATCTGGGAAAAAGGATAAGAAATATAAACTCCGCTATAAAGGATACAACTTTAAAGTATGGAACGTAGCAGGAACAACGATTTTCACGCTACAAGCTATAAAGTTTAAAATACCTAAACTATTTTCAGCGAAAAAGAAAGTTATGAATGTAGAGAAACAAATTGAGATAAACGAAATTGAAAACCCTCAAATAAGAGCAATCTTGAGACTCCAAAGAAACTCAACTTGTGAAGTAACAGGAAAATATATCGCAGGTAACGACAACTTTTATGTTCATAGGCTAGTCCCAAGAGAACATGGAGGAAGTGATGACCTTGAAAATTTAATGTTACTAGATTCTTCATTCAAAGCCTTACTAGAAAGCGAAAATAGAGAGGATTACTATAAAGACAATGAGAATTATGCAAGAATATTAAAAACACTTTCTAAATATAAATAAAATTTAAAATTATGATGGAACGCCGTGTGCGGTGAAAGTCGCATGCACGGTGTGGAGCAGGGGAAAAGGT
>NZ_JTLI01000080.1 GCF_000799075.1 Cetobacterium sp. ZOR0034 | reverse complement strand
CTTAACGTTGTTAAATTTAAAAAAAAATCAAAAAATCCTTAAAAATCAGCTCTTAGCGTTGTTATTCCGCGTTTTCGGGAGCAGAACGGTATAAGATATTGATTTTATGTATGTGGTTACACTTTTTACATTTTTATACAAAATTGGTGGTATAAAAATTTTAGGTAATTTATCTTTACCAGTTATTTCTTTATACTGCTTTCCCAACTCAACAAGATTTTGACATAAACTATTAAAAAAATTTTCATCTGAAACTAGATAAGAATTTCTTTTATAAGTTTGCCTTAAGTGAATAGTACTTACAGAATCAATAATTTCACTGGATTCTATGATCTCTTCAATTATTTTGTATGCTTGGAAAAAAATTCTTCCTTCTGGAGTTGGTTTTGTAAAAGGCATTCTCATAAAAACCTCCGAAAATATATATTCTTATACCATTTTTTATATTATAGGCTAATAACCTATAATATAAAAAAATCAGAAAAATATCAATTACTAATTTTATAACTTTTCCGATTGAATTTTTTTTAATAATTTTAAAGAAGTTTTTAGATAAAAAATTAAATATCTTATTCTTCTTAAAAACGATTTTAAGGCCCTTTGTGTTTTTAAGTCATATATTTTAACATAAAATCTGTTGAAATCTTAAATTTAGCTATTTAAAGCGGTTTAAATTATATAAAAAAGGATTAACTCATTGTAAAAGTTAATCCTTTTTTAATTTATTGTTATAATTTCAAATTTTATAACTTTTATTTTTTTTTGATTTTTTATATATAGATCAATATTATTTGTTCGTTCATCTCTTATAAACCATGTTTCAGGATAATAAGTATTATCTTCAGCTAATCCCAAGTGTAAAATATGATTAGAATTGTCTTTGTAAATTATATATTTTGATTTTAACTCACAATTTTCAATTAAAGTTTTGTTAAACTCAATAATAAAATCTGTTTCGTTTAACGATAATAAATCTATTATTCTTGTAAAATTAATTATTCTTGTTTCTACAATTTTGAATTTTTTATCTTTTTGTAATTTTTCTAAAGTTAATTTTCTATTTTTAATTTTTGAATAAATAAGTTCTGCTGGGAATGTTGAATAACTTGTATATTGGAATCCTAATAAATGCTTTAATCTTTTTTTAGCAATTTGGAACTCAATTATTTCACCAGTTTCTAATGTTATTTTAAATTTTTTTCCCTTTAGATGTTTTTCATATTCCAATATAATTTTTCTTAGCATTATTAAGATCCTCTCTAAAAAATTTAATAGATATGAAAAAAAGTCATAGATTTTATACTACGACTTTTTTTCATAATAAAATTATATTTTATTTTGTAGTAGTAGTCAATTATTAATAAATAATAATCAAACTTTAATTCTTGTTTTTTTATTGTCCCCAAGAGAAAGGAAAGGCTACCAACTCCTCTTTGTTAACGTACAAAACACGAATAACAATAGAATTGTTATCAATTTTATTATAATCTTTTTTTCAAAAAAAATCAAGAGTCTTTTCTTTAAAAGAATCTTTTATTCTTTAAATAATCTTTAAAAGATTTAGACCTCATCTAGATATTGATTTTATTGGCTTAGAATACTATAACTTACTACAATCTGTAACACTGCTTACTACAACCTGTAACATTACTTACTACAACCTGTAACATTACTTACTACATTTTGTAACATTACTTACTACAACCTGTAACATTACTTACTACATTTTGTAACACAACTTACTACAAAAAATTGACTTGCGATAAATAATGTGGTATATCTTATTTATAAAGGCTTTTCAGAGAATCTTACTACATTTTGTAACATTTTATTTTTGGAGGGAAAATGGGGAAAGAAATTATCAAATATCACAATGATATGAATAAAGTTAGTTTTGCTGGATTCAAAGAAAAAGAATTAGATTTATTTTTTTCAATTTGTCAAAAAATGAAAGATAAAGGAACTAATGAAATCGTTTTTTCTTTTTCAGATCTTAGAAAATTATCTCAATATTCAAACCGAAGTATTGAAAGATTTTATTCTGATTTAGATCGAGTATATAAAAAAATGTTAGAATTAAATTTAAAATATGAGGATGAAAAAGAAATAAGACGTTTTGTTTTATTTAGTAGATATATTATAAAAAAAGATGAACAAATAATTATAATAAAAGCTAGTGAAGATTTTGAATATATTTTGAATAAACTTATAGGAACATTTACAAAATTTGATTTAGTAGATTTTGTGAGTTTAAAAAGCGTTTATTCAAAAAATATGTTTAAATTGTTAAAACAATGGGAGAGCAAAAAAAACGTGAAATACGAGGTCCAAGTATTAAGAGAAATATTAGGTGTTCCAAGTAAGTATACAACATCAAATTTTAATGACAGAGTATTAAAGCCTATTATGGATGAACTTCCAAAATATTTTAATGATTTATGAAAACTGTTTTAGATTTAGAAAAAGATAATTTATTTGAATACTTTTCAAATATGGATTTGAATGAAGTAGAGAAGTTTATAGAAAAATACTCAAAAACCGAAGAAGAAGAATTACTTTATCATAAAATTTTTGAAAAATGTCTTCAAATAAGGCAGAAACAAATAATTGAAGATGAAAAAAAGTTTGGAGTAAAATATTAAAAATAATGAATTGATTTTTGGACTATAAAAGTTTATAATTGAATTAGGAATATTATAAAGAGAACACCAATAAAGAGGTTTTAGCTTTGGTCGGCTTAAACCTCTTTTTATTTTTTGGAATAAATGGTACTATAATTCTTAGATACCGAGCTTTAGTAATGAAAATTGTTTATACCCAATCTTTAGAGAAGGGGTTCCGTCAGGAAAACGCGGAATAACAACGCTAAGAGCTGATTTTTAAGGATTTTTTGATTTTTTTTTAAATTTAACAACGTTAAG
>NZ_JTLI01000079.1 GCF_000799075.1 Cetobacterium sp. ZOR0034 | reverse complement strand
GTTTCATCTCTTCTAATGCTATTTTAGCATTATCAGTTATAGATAAGATATTTCCATCTGTTGATTTCTCAATAACTAACATTACTGATGGTTTTTCATTAAGTTTAGTTATTTCAGTTTGATCTTCAGTAGTCAATACCACATTAGCAATATCTTTTAATCTAACTGTTTTACCATCACTTCTGATAATCATATTTTCAAACTCATCTAAGTAATTAAACTCTCCCATAAATCTTATTACAACATCTTTCCCACCAGTTTTAATAACTCCTAATGGAATGTTTACAGAAGATGTCTTTATTAAGTCATATAACTCGTTTGGTGTTAAGCTATATGAGGATAGTTTGTTTGAATCAAATTGGATTTCTATTATTTTTTTTGGTGCACCAATAATGTCGACTTTTCCAACACCCATAATTTTTTCAAATCTTGGAGTCATAAACTCATTAACAAATGATGTCAATTCTAAGAAGTTAGGACTAGATATGCTTAGCATCATAGCTGTGTTTCCTGAACCAGCAGATAATTTTTGAGTCACTGGTTTTGAAGCATCATCTGGCAGTTCTCCAGAGATTGCATCAATCTCTCTTTGAACATCCCCTC
>NZ_JTLI01000078.1 GCF_000799075.1 Cetobacterium sp. ZOR0034 | reverse complement strand
GCAAAAGCAAGAAGGTAGATTTTTACAGGGAACTAGCGGTTCTGAAAGTGCAGGTGGAACTGGTGGAGCATCAACAATAACTCTTACTACAAGCCATCTACCAGCTCATAATCATGGTGGTTCTGTTACAATTGCTTCAGCTGGAGATCATAAACATCAAGTTGATAACCATGCTCATACTCAGCCATCGCATAAACATACGATTAATTTGGGTAGAGGAGTTCAAGGAGATGCGTATCATACTGGTATCGGTGGAGCACCAACTTCTACTATTAATCGGGACTCAAGTTCTAATGGTGGTGAAAATACAGGTGGTTCAGCACCAAATACAAATACAACTGGGTCACATGGACATAGTGCAACATTATCTATTAGCAATGCTGGAAGTGGAAATTCATTTAGTATTATTCCGCCATATTTAAGAGTAAATATATGGAAAAGATTAACTTAATCTCTTCCATATACAGACAGTATAGTAAGATGGCATTATATCAAATGATGTTCCTGAACCAGTATTTCCAACACTTATAGAAGGTGTTGAACTAGATGTCGTTACATTTGTTGTATTTACTGTTATAGCTGGAGTCGCAGAACCAGTATTATCTCCGCCTTTGGTATCTGTATTTAATGTTGCATTTCCCTTGCTGTTTTGATAGACAGTAAAGTTTGGCGCTACAGACCAATTTCCTGCTCCATAAGTATCTATTGATTTTGATGTTGAAGTATGGAAGTGACCAGGCTGACTATGAAGATGAGAAGCCTGTGTTGCGGTATGATTATGGTTAGCACTATGCGTATGTCCATCTTGTGTGGCAGAGTGATTATGTACTGGAATATTTGCTAAAGCTAAGGTAACAGAACTTCTTCCTCCAGTTGCACTAGGACTAGCTGAACCATAAAGAAATCTGTTCTCAATCTTACTCCAAGTAGTATTAGGATATAGGGTTGCAGGG
>NZ_JTLI01000077.1 GCF_000799075.1 Cetobacterium sp. ZOR0034 | reverse complement strand
TTCCCTCTGGAGGTGTACCATATTTCCATCTAGCATCTCCATCTAAAGATTCATGCCAGTAATCTTTTATATTAAACGGTGGATTCGCCATGATATAATCCATCTTTTTTCCTTTGTGTTGGTCTTTTGTAAATGTGTCAGCTGGTTCCTCTCCTAAATCAACCTCTATTCCTCTAATAGCTAAGTTCATCTTACATAATTTCCAAGTAGTTCCATTGCTCTCTTGTCCAAATACAGATATATCTCCAATTCTTCCGCTATGATTTTCTATAAACTTTTCAGATTGAACAAACATACCTCCACTTCCACAAGCAGGGTCATATACTCTTCCCTTTGTAGGCTCTAAACATTCAACTATAGTTTTAACTATAGACTCTGGAGTATAGAATTGTCCTCCATTTTTCCCCTCTGAGTTAGCAAACTTTCCTAAGAAAAACTCATAAACTTGACCAAGTACATCTTGCCCCTTCTCTGTTTTAGCCTGTAAGTTTATACCCCCAACAATATCTATTAGCTCTCCTAGTTTTCCTTTATCTAAAAGAGGATTTGAATATATCTTATATAAAACATCCTTTAATGTTTTATTTTCTTTTTCAATAGCATACATAGCCTCATCAATTTTTATTCCAATCTCTGGAGTTTTTGCACTTTTAACTATCTCTCCCCATCTAGCTTCTTTAGGAACCCAGAAAATATTCTCTGCTGTATACTCATCTCTTTCCTCTTCGAACCCTTCTCCCTCTTCAACTAATTCATTATATTTACTTTCAAATCTATCACTTATATATTTTAAAAATACTAATCCTAGCACAACATATTTATACTCTGCTGGATCCATATTATTTCTTAATTTATCACACGCTTTCCAAAGATTATCTTTGAAATTATCCTTCTCTACTACTGCCATAAAATTCCCTCCTAGTGATTAACTTTAATAAGTCTATTCATACATAGTATACCATATTTAAA
>NZ_JTLI01000076.1 GCF_000799075.1 Cetobacterium sp. ZOR0034 | reverse complement strand
TAAATTCTGATTAATGGTTTGAGTAATGTTCTGATTTTTTCTGCAATTAATTTTAGAATCTACTTGCAATACACAGAATGTAAATGAGTAAGGTCCTAATTTATTCTCTCTTTTTAAGAATTCTTTTAATCTAATCAGTATGGAATGTAAATACAAATGTATTGGTTGGAGAAGATGTTGTAAATGAACTTTTAATCTAATCAGTATGGAATGTAAATTTTAAATGTTTGAAGTATGACAAAGAAAAAGGATTGTCTTTTAATCTAATCAGTATGGAATGTAAATTATGTAGCTGAGGTTAGCGAATTTAATAAAAATCTTTCTTTTAATCTAATCAGTATGGAATGTAAATGTATCTGTTTTACTTGATGAGTTAAGTTGTTTCTTCTTTTAATCTAATCAGTATGGAATGTAAATTCATTCCACTTTCGTGAGATATTACAGTTAAGTTATCTTTTAATCTAATCAGTATGGAATGTAAATAAATTTGTTACTGAAAGTGGAGATTTTAGCAAGAAGCTTTTAATCTAATCAGTATGGAATGTAAATCAAAAAACAAAAGGTCATAAACCAGTAAATAGCTATACTTTTAATCTAATCAGTATGGAATGTAAATCTTATTGCGGCTGGAAAAAACGAGATAGCTCAATCCTTTTAATCTAATCAGTATGGAATGTAAATACAAACTTTACCGAAAGGTATTTCTCCGTAAAAGTTTTCTTTTAATCTAATCAGTATGGAATGTAAATATGTATCCCAGAAAGCTCTATATCAGCTTTTAAAGCTTTTAATCTAATCAGTATGGAATGTAAATTCTGTAAAGGATTTTGCTCTTATCCAACAGATTGACTTTTAATCTAATCAGTATGGAATGTAAATGATGAAAATGTTGTGGGCAATATTTAACGACTTAGGAACTTTTAATCTAATCAGTATGGAATGTAAATATTATTACAATAAAAGAGATGTGATGGATTCGGAGTTCTTTTAATCTAATCAGTATGGAATGTAAATACAATTGATGTAGAAGAATTAACTAAACATCAATCCTTTTAATCTAATCAGTATGGAATGTAAATTGATGAAACGATAACTAACTTTTCGAACTCGGCTACTTTTAATCTAATCAGTATGGAATGTAAATAAATCTAAGAAGATATCTTTGAAAGGAAAAGAAATTCTTTTAATCTAATCAGTATGGAATGTAAATTATTTCTGAGCTATTCCTCTCAATTGTGTTGAGTATACTTTTAATCTAATCAGTATGGAATGTAAATAACGAATATGTGATCTATAATAATAGAGATAGGATGCTTTTAATCTAATCAGTATGGAATGTAAATTATATAAAATCATATATAGAAAAACGAATGAAAGAAATCTTTTAATCTAATCAGTATGGAATGTAAATGATAGTGTTTTTATGATAGGTTGCGAACATGCTGCTTTTAATCTAATCAGTATGGAATGTAAATTATAATGAACATGTACTAAATGATATATTCAATTTAACTTTTAATCTAATCAGTATGGAATGTAAATATTGTAAACGCTAGTGGTAAGCTAGAAATGAGAGTTCTTTTAATCTAATCAGTATGGAATGTAAATAAAGCTTATAAATATGCTTTTGAGCTTACAAAAGACTTTTAATCTAATCAGTATGGAATGTAAATTATGATTTAGAAATGCGAAGAAAAACAGATACAGCAACTTTTAATCTAATCAGTATGGAATGTAAATTACAACTAGCATATGACAAAATGGAAACTATTGATGTCTTTTAATCTAATCAGTATGGAATGTAAATTCTGTTAGAATTATCTCTAAATTATAGTTATCTTTTAACTTTTAATCTAATCAGTATGGAATGTAAATTGGTAAAAACATGGTTTTAACCACTTGGGGAAGAGACTTTTAATCTAATCAGTATGGAATGTAAATACAGTTACACAAGGTATAAAGATATTCGATGAAATCTTTTAATCTAATCAGTATGGAATGTAAATGCCTTTCACTTCTATGTGATTTTCTAAAAATGATTTCTTTTAATCTAATCAGTATGGAATGTAAATTCATAATCTCTTTTGTAAGATTCAACTTCTTTCTTTCTTTTAATCTAATCAGTATGGAATGTAAATAAAGTTTTGTTGAGTTCTATTCTGAACTCTTCAATTCTTTTAATCTAATCAGTATGGAATGTAAATACAAGAGTGCAAACTCCAGATGGAGATTACGAGTTGCCTTTTAATCTAATCAGTATGGAATGTAAATTAGAAAGCTCAGTTATAACAATAGAAATATTATCTACTTTTAATCTAATCAGTATGGAATGTAAATGAAATTACAAAATCTAATAATTTCTTTTTTGAACCCCTTTTAATCTAATCAGTATGGAATGTAAATAAATTTTAAACAATTGCATAGTATAAAGTAAATCCATCTTTTAATCTAATCAGTATGGAATGTAAATAGCACTTGGACCAGTAATATCTAAAGTTTCAAATATCCTTTTAATCTAATCAGTATGGAATGTAAATACTTGCTGGAGATATGGCTTTAGCTTTCTCTAGAAACTTTTAATCTAATCAGTATGGAATGTAAATTTTTAAACCTCCATTAATTCGCATTCTTTAGTCATACTTTTAATCTAATCAGTATGGAATGTAAATGATTTTATTTGCTCAAAATACTCTCTTTTTAAATTAACTTTTAATCTAATCAGTACGGAGTAATAGATTGTAAAATTTTATGAAAGAACCAATCTATTGTTTATGGTAATATGAAAAGGTTGCAAAACACATAAAATGGGACCATTAAGAACCCAGCAATAAAAAAACACCTTGAAAACCATTGGTAATCAAGGTGTTTTATATTTTAAATTATTATTCCCACTCAACTTTGAAAAAAATGCTTATTTTTAAATGTATTGATTTTATTAGGTTTTTAATGGGTCAAAAATTTAAAAATAAGTATTTTTTACTGTTTTTTTAATAAAATGGGTGCATTTTGGGTGCACTTATCTTAACGGATTTATAGTTAATTAATATTTTATTATAAAAAATAAAGTATGAAAGACTTGAAATAATTAAAAAAATAAGGTATATAAATATTGTTTGTTATTAAAAAATTAAGAAATTTAAAAATGGAGGAATAATGACTGTATTCGATATAGGAAGTAGTGGAAAAAGTGCAGAAACTTTTTTTAACACATTAAAAACATCAGGAGTTAAAAAACTTATAGATATAAGATTAAATAATACTTCTCAATTAAGTGGTTTTACTAAAAAAAATGATTTTAAATTTTTTCTAAAGGAAATTATAGATGTAGAATATGAACATATTTTAGATTTTGCACCTACAAAAGATATTTTAGATGATTTTAAGAATAAAAAAATAAATTGGCAGCAATATGAAAACAAATATATAAAATTATTAGACGATAGAAAAATAAAAGAAAAATATAAAGATTATAACTTTAATAATTGTTGCTTTTTATGTAGTGAAGTAAAAAATACAAATTGTCATAGACGATTATTGAAAGAATATTTATTTAATAGTAATGATAATAAAATAAGTTTATAGAGGGGGACGATAATAATGAATCTAATTATTTTGGCAAATTCGGTTATGCATGGACAAAGTTGTATAGCAGGGAAAGAATTGATAACAAATACATGGGTTAGATTAAAAGGGGGAAATCTATCGGGAATAACAGACTCTGAGCAATGCTTAAATAATCCAAATTTATGTATTCTCTCTTGTCCCTGTCATAATTTTAAAAAGCCTAAACTTTTAGATATTATTAATGTTAATACAGTAGGACTATTACCTCCTGTATTAGCTCATCAAACTGAAAATCATCAAATAACTCCAATTACTCCTTGGCAATATATTAATAAATTATCAATTCAAAATATAGCATCATATTTAGATAATCCTAGTGATATTTGGGGATCAGATGATAAAATATCTATAGAAAATCTTCCAAATAATTCACTATATTTTTTGGAAGTTGAAGTAATATATCTATATAGGAATAATTTTAATAGGAGAAGAGCACGAATAGAATACAACGGAATATTTTATGATTTAGGAGCTACGGCAAAAGAATTTGATAATCTTCATGCAAAATATGGAAGCGGAAATTTCTCTGCATATGTTACAATTAGTTTAGGAGAGATATTTAAAGGGCATGCATATAAATTAGTAGCAGGAATTATAGAAAAATAAGGAGTATTATGGAATATAAATGTTATACAATAGGGTATTCAGGAATAAAAATAGAAAGGTTTATAGAAATATTAAAGGAAAGAAATATTAATTGTGTAATTGATGTTAGGAGTACACCTTATAGCAAATATGTTCCTGAGTATAATAAAGAAGAATTAAAGAAAAGCTTAAAAAAAAATAATATTGTGTATTCAAATTTTAACAAAGAATTTGGTGCAAGAAGAACAGAAGATGAAGTTTATTCAGAGGATGAAATTGTTGATTTTGAAAAAACTTTAAAACTAGATATTTTTAATGACGGAGTAAAAAGATTAAAAATAGGATATGAAAAAGGGTATAATATAGTTTTAATGTGTTCAGAAAAAAATCCATTGGATTGTCATAGATTTTCAATGGTTTCAAAAGGGCTAAATAATAAAAGATTTAAGATTATACATATTCTAGAAGATAATAAAGAGATTTCAAATGAAAATTTAGAAGAAGAGATGGTTGCGAAGTTTTTTCCCAACTATATGCAAATAAATTTATTTGAAAAGAGTAGATCTTATTCTGAACTTTTAAAAGATGCATATAGAAAAACAAATGAAATTGTCGGTTATTCAAGAAAAAAAGAAAATATAGAAGATTAAAAGGTATAGAGATTTATAACCTCTATACCTTTCCTAATAACTCCATCATCTCCTTATTACTATTAGGAAATAGATGAGAATAAGTATTTAAGGTTGTTTCAACCTTTTCATGTCCCAATCTTCTAGCAATAGCTAGAGGATTAACACCTAAATGAATAAGTAAGGATGCGTGTGAATGTCTAAGATCATGTATCCTTATTTTTTTTACTCCAGCAATTTCTGAATGCTTTTTCATAGCATGCTCAAAAATATATTTGGTATGAGGAATTAACCTTGTTCTAGGTTTTGGTTTATACAGTGCTGTTAGGTAGTTTTGTAATATTGGAATCAATTGAGCAGGCATTTCAATAATTCTTTTACTCTTAGGAGTTTTAGGTTCAGTAATTACATCCTCTTTATTTAATCTCTGATAAGACTTGTTAATATTTAAAGTTTCATTTTCAAAATCAATATCTTTTATTTCAAGAGCTAGGAGCTCTCCAACTCTAAGACCACACCAGAATAAAATATTAAATCCTGCATAAGTAGCAGGGTAATCTTTAAGAGTTTCAATAAATAATTTAAACTCTTCTGGTGTCCAGATATTCATTTCTTCAGCATGTTTCTTTCCAATACTTCCAGCTTTATGGCAAGGGTTTTCTTGTAATGAATGAAACTTAATAGCATAGTTAAAAATAGCTGTAAGCTGATTATGAATAGTTTTAATATAAGTTTGACTATATGGATTTCCACTACTTGGGTTTATAGCTTTTAAAAGTTCATTTTGCCATTTTCTAATTATAACTGGAGTAATGTCACTCAGTTTTAAATTTTTAAAAAATGGTAATATTTTCATTTCAATTATATATTTTTTATTGATGATAGTGTGTTGTCTCAATCGATGACTCAAGTCTTCTATATAAAGCTCATACAAGCTTTTAAATGTCATACTGACTTCAAATTTATATTTAGATAGAAATTCTCTTTCGTATTCAAGAGCGTCTCTTTTAGTTTTAAAACCTCTTTTAAAAGTTCTAATTCTTTTTCCTTCGTAATCTACATAATAGAAACGGGACATCCAAGTCCCGTTCTTATCCTTAGTTGCTGGCATAATTAATCTCCTTTTGTTATTCCAAATCGCTCTAATAGATAAAGTTTATTAACTCTACCTCTGATTATTAGATATCCCTTTTCTTTCATTTCTTTATTAATTTCTCTAATGATTTGATAAGCTTTACCATTTCCAACATTGCAAAGTTTTGCAACTTCTTCAACTGCTATCATAGTAGACATAACAACCCTCCTAATTATAATTTATAAATTTAAACTTGTATTTAATAACTATCTATCTATCTATCTATCTATCTATCTATCTATCTATCTATCTATCTATCTATCTATCTATCTATCTATCTATTTAATTAATTTAATATTATTTTTATTGTCAAATTCTAAGCTTCTATCAGCTAAAGATTTTTTAAGTTCTTTGATATATTTCTCAAATAGATCAATCTCTTTTTCAACCTGAGATATTTGTTTTGAATCCATAGCTGATATATTTTTTCTTAACTTTTCAAAATTTTTATAGTTGACACATTTTTTAGTTTCTTTCTGAATAAGAGGTTCAATCTTATATCCCTCCTCTAGTTCTATTATATCTTCTTTTAGAGTACTTCTAGCCTCTATAAAGCATCTAATGTCATCAACTTTTATAAGTTCCAATTCCACAGTGTCATAAACAATATTTATATCAAGGTCCTTACCTGTAAGTAGTTTAACTGCCTGAGTTGAAAGACTTGTTATATATTGAGCCTTATCTGGAAAGTTCATATATAAATCATATCTTTTTAGAAGCTCAGATACTTTATCTTTACTCAATCCAATATTTTCATACCAGGCCATAAAGCTACCTTCAGACCTTTTCAATTTTAGAGAATTTTCATAAAGAGCCTTACAAACTTTATATAAAGATTCAGACATATTTCGGAAGTTCCGAAATATAATAGCTTCATTTTCAATAACCTCTTTTTTGATATCTTCCTCAATTTCATACTTTTCAAATTCGAATGAACTTTGATAATCCTCTTGTACTTTTGCTTTTAAACTAGCCAATGCTTTCATAGTATCTCCTCGATCACAGTCACAAAACTTTCTTGTATTGTTTTAATTTTTTTAGAGTTAGATTCCCAGATTGTTTTTCCATCATCAATCAGTTTTCCAATTGTTGCACTTTGACTTATTGGAGCAGTTAGATGTATTTCAAAAGGCTCTAAGACCTCTTTTAATCCATTATAGTATTCTTTCTCTTTAGCTGTTTTAGTCCATTTGTTTATGATAACTGATTTGACTTTTCTAATTTCAACTCCTTCTAAAAGTGAAGTTATCGAGTTTATAGTTACCTTATCAGCAAATCCAGGAACAACTACTTTATCTGCTAATTCAACAAAGTACTTATCTATTCCAACTACAGGTGTAGAGTCTATTAAAATATACTCATATTCCTCTTTAAATGCCTCAAATAGCCGTTCCAATCTCTCTTTGGACTGTAGGTTCAAGTGTGATGTTTTGAGAGGGATAAAAAATAGATTTTCTCTTAATCTTATTAAGTCACCAGTTCCAGTTTTTATCCATTTTTCAAGTCCTGAGTTTGAAACTGTTTTTTCCATTCCAGCATATTCTAAAATGTTATTTTGATTATCAGATGTTACAATCAAAACTTTTTTATTTGTAACATGTTGTAGTCCGTGAGCAAGTTGGAGAGTTATCCAACTCTTACCAACTCCCCCTTTATTATTTTTAATTAAGATTACTGACATTCTTCTACCTCCGATAAATTAATACCTAACTCTTTTTCGATAATTTTCTTTAAAGAACACTTTCCTTCACCAGGAATCATTCTGTCTTCTATTTCAGCTATTTGATGGATTTTATTGAAAAACTCATCAATATCTCTAGATTGGCTTTTGATTTGTACTAGCTCCTCTTCTAAACTAAGTTTATAAACAATTTTGAAAGCTTCAAATTGTACAACTTCATTTGAAGTTGAAGCCTGTATTATTTGATGTTTTTCTAAAATCTCCATAAGATTTTTAAAGTCGTTTTTATTAAGTTTTATTATCATTTTATCCTCCAAGATATTTTTTTAATTGACATACAAGAAGGCTCAGTGTTATACTCTCATTGCAACCTGAGGGTTTAGTTCTAGGACTGAACCTTCTTTTTTATTTTTTGTAAATTCTATTTAAATCATTCCTTTCGAGTTACAGAAATAGATTGGAACCTCTTTACCACCGTTATTGGCTTTTATAATTTCACCATTAACTTTAGCAATTCTAGCTTCAAGTCTTGATCTCTTTTGCTTGAGCTTTCTTAGAGCTTGTTCAGACTCGGTTATATCTGATTTAGTCATATCTAATTCAGTATTAAGTGAATTTCTTAATCTGATTAATTCCTTTTGCTTATCATCCATTATCCCACCTCTTTCAATGCTTTGATAACTTTTTCAGTGTAGTTATTGATTAACTCTTCATCCATACCAGTACAAGATTTTTTAAATTTTTGAATTATCTCATCGTGAGTATGATAATCTTTGAAACATTGGTAAAAGTCAATACAGTCATTTGCTATTGTTACAATTACTTTTTCAGCTTTAGGTTTTTGTGTAGTTGATTTAGGTGAAACTTCTTTAGCTTGGAAGTTCCAAAGACCTCTAACTGATTGCACAAGAATACTGTTTAGGTTTTTAGCAAATCCTTGTTGAACTTCAAGTTTGCATTTTTCATAGAGAGCATTAAACTCTGCTTCTGTGATATTTGGATTACTTGATAGGATATTTGCTTTTGTACTTGAATCTAAAATATTTAAAAATTGACTACTACTACTTTCTTTTTTTGGTTCAGTATTTATTTCAGTAGTAGTAGAATTAGTATTAGTTATATTAGTATTAGTTACCGTAACATTTTTGTTACCCGTACGCTCCTCATAATTGTTACCCGTGCCATCCTCAAATTTGTTACCTGTATATTTACGAGTAACACTTTTGTTACCCGTAGAATTAGATTCGTTGTAGTAATAAAATACTCCTTCAATCTCTTTCAATGTAGTTTTAATTAAGTTTGAAATGTTCTTTTGATCCTTCATATAAGTTTTGATATTTTCAGCAGTGTATAAACGTCTTTCAATAACTTTAAATCCAATTTTTATTTGATTGGCAAATAGATATCCAAGTTCGATTAGTTCGCTTATATCTCTACTAATACTTTTCTCATGCTTGTTAAGTTTAATAGATATACTCTCGTTTGTAGCAAAACAATATCCAACCTCGTTATCTGATAATTTATTTATAGCAGCATATGTTTTAAATAGTGCTGGACTTAAATCTTGCATAGCATCCCAAAAATTTTTATTGTTCATTTGTTCCTCCAATAGAATTAGTATTTAACATTTAGTAATTTGCTTATATCTTTAAAAATGGAATCCATATTCCCTTTGAAATAGTATCTTTCACCTTGATGGAAAATACTTGCTTCTATAGTATTTGATAAAACTTTTATTCTCATAAAAAAAACCTCCCTATTTGCAAAAAGTATTTGCATTTTTAGGAGGTATACTCTATAATATCTTTGCGAGAGATATTGGTGGGTGAGTATACCTGCCTTTTTTATTTATTTAAATTTTCTTTATTTTCTCTGATTAGTTTCTCTTCAACCATTGAATTTTCAATTCTTAGTTTTTCTCTACATCTAGCAGCATAATTGATTAAATATGTTCTTACATCATCATCAATCTTTTCATAGTAAAGCTCATCTCTTTTTAAAATCTCAAAGCTTTTTTCAAATTTATCATTAAAACTTTTAATCTCTTTTTTTAATGACAAGAGTTCTTTTTTTATTTCCTCTAAATTTTCTAAAGATAATATTTTTTCATATCGCTTATCAAAATGGATGTTCATATCAAATTTCCATTTCATAAGTCCAAACATTTTCTCTCTTCTTTCGTCATCCAATTTATCATTAACACTTGCGTGTCTAAGAGCTTCTTCAAAAGTCATGATATGACATTGAAGATTCATAGACCTTTCAAGTGCTAAAGAGTTGCTACTTTCTGTTCTCATAGATAACCTCCTAGTATATTTTGTTCAAAAACTCTGTTAGAAGCCACCATAGGGGAATGATGACCTCTAATAGAGTGCCTACCATAAAAGCGAGTAGGCAACTTAATTATGAAAGGTGTTCAAATAAAATTTTACTGACGATAGAAACATAGTTCCAAAAATAATTACCATGTATAGCTTCTTCAAAAAAGTTTTTTTCAAAACTTTTCATATCAGAAATTTCAATTTCAATTTTATCTTCAAGTCCATAAAACTTAATCTCTTTAATAAGATTTTCAACTAATTCCAATTTATCTACCATAACAACCTCCGTTTTAAAATTTTGATTTAAATATTTATGGTAATATGTAAGTTAATTACATAACTTACATATTCATAAAAAATAATGTTGCATCAATATTTAAAATTTTTAAATATTTTTTAATTGTTTTTATATTTGGTTCTCTGCCATTTTTCCACTGTTGGATATTAGTGGTAAGGGTTTGCCTAGAAATAGATAGCTTCTTAGAAAATGAAGATTTTGATAAGTTTTGATTAGATAATTCTTGCTCTAAAAAAATTCCAAAGTTCAAAATTTACCTCCTTTGTACGTTTTGTAGTTTACAAGTATAAATATATCATGCTTTTATTAAAGTGTCAATTATAAAACTTACATTTTGTTAGAAAGTTTGTTTAAAAACTTACTATTTAAGAATAAAATACGGTATAATTTAATAAAAATTAAAAGGGTGGTGTGATATGAAGGCAGGAGATTACTTAAAGCTGAAAAGAAACGAAAAAAAACTTTCTTTGAGACAGATGGCGTACAAAACAGGACTTTCACATACTTACATATCTGATATAGAAAAAGGTTCTTTGATGGGGACAACTGAAACTCATGAAAAAATAATGGAAAGTTTAAATTTAAGCTCTGATGAAAAACAATTTTTTTATAATCTATTAATTAAATCAGGGTCGTTGCCAAAATATATTGAAGATAAAATATACTTTTTAGAAACAGAAAATGAATTATTAAGAAAAGAATTAGAAGAATGTAAAAATCAATTAAATATTGAAAGTAATAGCAACAATGGGCATATTATCGTAGGAGATGGGAATAAAATCAATCATTCTTATGCTGGAACTGAGCTGTGCAAAGAGATGAATGAATTAAGTGAGATACAAAAAGAAAAAGTATTAAAATTTATAAACGAATATATAAAATAAGGGGGAGGAATGAGTAAAGAGAAAAAGAAACAGTTGTTATTACTAATTTTTTTACCGATTGCTGTTTATAGTACCTATTTACTTGGGAAAAAATTTCTAAAAGGAGAGAGAAATAACTTATTGTGGTTGTCTCTATTTAAGTTATTTGTAGATATACCATATTATTTTATTGTAATAGGTTTGATTTGTATTGAAAAGCAGTATTTAGTTGGAATAATAATGTTATTGATAGTATTTTTAGGCTGTAGAAGTTTTAAGAGTACATATAAGAATGATGTACTAGAAGAAAACTCTAAAATCTCATTAGGTAAAGATAGAAGTAGTGAAAAAAAAGAAGAACTAAAATATAGTGAATTAGTGATTGAAGAAAAGTTTTTGGGGACAGGAGAGGTATTTAAATTTAAATATTCTGAAATAAATATGCACCACATTAACCAGGAAGTGATTATAGAGTATTTGTATACTCTAGATAATCAATGGTATATAAAAGCATATGATTTAAACTTAAAAGCTCTAAGACACTTTAAATTAAGTAAGATATTTTTATAAAAAGTTGGAGGGAATAAAGTTATGTTATTAATCACTATCATAGCGTTAATATTATTGGTAAGATATTTAATTTCTAAAAAAGAAATTTTATTAGAAAGTAATAAAGGATTGGAAAAAAAATCAAAGATGCTTCAAGAAGAGATAGAGAGACTTAATTCGGTTATTAGAAAAACTGCAGAGAGAGAAGGTATAGCCCAAACAGTTAAAGGATTAAGTGAAGAAGTTTCTTTAAAACAAAAACAAATTAAAGAAATAACTGAAGAAATTCAAAAAAGACTTGAATCTGAAGAAAGTGAAGTATTATTTAAAAGAAAAGAAGTTGAAAACTTAAAAATAGAAATAAATAATAAAATTAATGAATTAAACAAAGAAATAACTGAAAAAAATGAAAGAATTATATTTTTAAATAATGATTTAATAGAGTTGGAAAAACAAGATTTTATCTTATATTCAGGTTCATATGAAGGAGATGAGTATGATTTTGAAGAATCTATAATGTATCAACAAGAATTGAAAAATATAAAAGATAAACAAAAGATATTGATTACTTTAGATGATGCAATAGAAAAAGATTATAATTATAATTCGAAGCAAGCAAAAGATTTAACAAAGTTAGTTATACGTGGCTTTAATGGAGAGTGTGATTTAATTTATGCAACTGTAAAATATACTAATTTAGAGTCTTGTGAAGCAAAAATTATAAAATCGTTTACAGCAATAAATAGGCTGGCTAAGACTTCTAATTTTAAGATTAGCGATGAATTTTTAGAATTAAAGCTAAAAGAATTATTGTTGATTCAAGGCTATAAAGAGATGAAGCAAAAGGAGCAAGAAGAACAAAAGTTAATAAGAGAAGAGATGCTACAAGAAGAAAGAGCCAGAAGAGAGTATGAAAAAGCTATTAGAGATGCAGAAATAGAAGAGAAAAGACAAGAAAAAGCTTTGGAATTGGCTCGAAAAGAATATGAAAAAATTATGTTGAGTAAGAACGAGGAAGAAAGAGAAAAATATGCTGAAAAAATAGCAGAGTTAGAAAAACAATTACAAGAAGCCCATAATTCAAAAGAGAGAGCAGTTTCACAAGCTCAATTAACAAGGGCAGGACATGTATATGTTATTTCTAATATTGGATCATTTGGAGAGGATATATATAAGATAGGAATGACAAGAAGATTAGAACCTTTAGATAGAGTAAAAGAATTAGGAGACGCGTCGGTTCCATTCCCGTTTGATGTACATGCCTTAATATATTCGGAAGATGCTCCAGCATTAGAAAGAACACTTCATAAACAATTTAATGATGAGAGATTAAATCTTGTGAACCAAAGAAGAGAGTTCTTTAACGTAAAACTTGAAAAAATTGAAGAGGTTGTAAAAGAGCATCATGGAGAGTTTAAGTTAACTAGAATAGCTCAAGCAGAACAATATAGACAAAGTTTAAAATTAAGGGAACATCATATAAAACCAATATTTAATGAAGATGAAGAAGAGTTAGAAGAAGTTGTATAAAAAAATTCATATTTTATTAAATAATAAAATTGGGGGAGATATGTAAAAAATGGATGAAATTCAAAGCAAGAAGTCTAAAAAAATTGATATGGTAAAGAATAATGATTTAACAAGTGGTTATCTGAGTTCAGAATTAAACTCACTAACAGGACAAATGTTAGGTTTAAAAACGA
>NZ_JTLI01000075.1 GCF_000799075.1 Cetobacterium sp. ZOR0034 | reverse complement strand
GGTGGAAACAACTGGACTTGAACCAGTGACCCCCTGCTTGTAAGGCAGGTGCTCTCCCAACTGAGCTATGCTTCCTTGAAGACAAAACTAGTATAGCACAATCTATTCATTAATGCAACTATTTTTTTATTATATTTTATTTTTTTGTAAAAGAACTACACAATAAGATTTTATTCCATCTTCATTTCCTGTAAAGCCTAGTTTCTCTTCTGTCGTAGCTTTTATACTAACATTTGAAATATCTGTTTCTAAAACTAAAGCAACTCTTTCTCTCATTAAATCTAAATATGGTTTTAATTTAGGTTTTTGAGCAACAATTATACAATCTAAATTTACAATAGCATAACCTTTGCTTTTTACTATCTGAAAGACTCTTTCTAATAAAATCATACTATCAATATCTTTATACTCATTTGAAGTATCAGGAAAATGTTGACCGATATCTCCTAATGCTAAAGCACCTAACAATCCATCCATTATTACATGTATTAAAACATCTCCATCAGAGTGACCCAATACACCTTTTAGGTGAGGTATCTCTACCCCACCTAAAACCAATCTTCTACCTTCTACTAATCTATGAACATCATACCCATTTCCAATTCTTAGCATAACTTTCACCTATTTCCACTCATTATAGATTCTATTGTAAAAATCTAAAATCTCTTCTTTTGTAACTGTTGATGTTCCCATTTTTCCTACAACAACTCCCGCTGCTGTATTTGCAATCTTTGCTGCTTCATGAAGTGTTACTCCCGCTGCACATGCTAAAGTAAATACAGATATTACTGTATCTCCTGCTCCTGTTACATCAAAAACTTCTTTTGCATATGTTGGAATATTTATTACATTCTCTTCATGGAAAAGACTCATTCCTTCTTCACTTCTTGTTAATAATAAGTTGTCTAATTGTAATTTTTCTTTAAGCTCTTTTCCTATTGCAAGCATATTATCAAAACTCTTTTTTCCTAGACACTCAACAGCTTCCTTTCTATTTGGAGTCATTGATGTAGCCCCGATATAGTTAAGTGCATTTTTAGGTTTTGGATCTACCGTTACAATTATCCCTTTTTCTCTACATAGCGTTATTATTTTTTTTACAACTCTTGGAGTTAAAACTCCTTTATCATAATCTGATAAAATTATTGCATCTAATCCATCTATTCTTTTTTCTATTTGTTCTAATAAGTTATTTTCCAAATTTTCAGGAATTGCTCTAGCATCTTCCCAATCCAATCTTAATAGCTGCTGTGTACCACTTATTATTCTTCTTTTTACTATTGTTGGTCTATCATTAGTTTTTACAATTCCTGATGTTTCTATTGACTTTGCTTCTAATTCTCTAACTAATCTTTCACCATCAAAATCCTCACCAATAACACCAAAACAAACAGCTTTTGCTCCTAACGTGGATAAGTTGTTAACTACATTTGCTGCTCCACCTAGCACAAATCTCTCTTTTTTTATTGATACTACTGGTACTGGTGCCTCTGGAGATATTCTATCTACTGATCCAATCAAATAATCATCTAGCATCATATCTCCAACTACTGCAACCTTTAAATTTTGAAAACTATTAAGTATCTCTTCTAATCTACTCTTTTCCATTTTAAATCTCCTCTATTACTTCAGCTTTTAATTTTATATATAAATCTGTATGTTCTAATCTACTCGACCTACTTTTAAATAAAACTCCAACAGCAGGAATATCTCCTAAAAAAGGAACTTTACTATTTATTTTTTGATCTATTTTCCTTTTTAATCCCCCAATTAAAATTACATCATTATTTTTTATTCTAACTTTTGTTTGTAGCTGCCTTGAAATTTTAGAACCACCTTCTGAATTAAATGTTCCTGAATTCTCATCATTTGGCTTTAATGATTTTTTCAATTTAAAATCACTAGCCTCTAAGTCTAAATCTAGATAAACACTGTTATCTTCCTTTATAGATGGCAATACTTTCAATATTATACCAGCTTCTTTAAATATCGGTTTATAATTAATTGTATCATTATTTGTGTTTTCCTCTTTGTCTTCACCAACAATTACTTCTTCGGTCATTTTTAGTGTTCCTGTCTCACCATTTAATAGTATAATCGAAGGTAATGCATTCACCGTTAAGTCCTGTGTCGTTTCTAATAGATTTAAAGTTAAATCTAAAACATCTTTTCCACTATTAAATTTACTCACAAAATTAATTGAACTTCCCATAATTTCACCAACACCGTCAACTCCTGTTGAAACTAGTGTTTGAAGATAAACTCCACTATTTTTATCAGACAATCTACCTTGACTATCGTAAGCCCAATTAAATCCTAAATCTTCAAATAAATTTTCCTTTACATCTATAATTTCTGCAGTAACCCTAACTTGTTTTTTTCTTTTATCCAATTGATTTATTAATTTTTTAGCTGTGTAAACCGCTTCTCCATTACCAAAAATTATAATTGAGTTATTTCCTGGACTTGTTGAAACTTTCAACTTCTCATCAAAAGTCTCTTTTAAAATCTTTTCAATCTCTTTATGATTTAGATTTTCTAATAAAATATGTTCTATTATATCATCTTTTTTAATTTTTTGTTCCCTTTCTTCAACGATATTTTTTACAGATTTATAATTTTTTTTCTCAATATAAAAATCAAATCTATTAATACCTTCTTTTATATCTAAAAAATCTCCTTCGTATACATAATCGTTTGATAAAATCGATATAAAATATGTTCCTCTACTTAAACTATCTAACAAATACTCTCCATACTCACCAGATATAGCTTCTAAAGCCTCTCTTCTTTTCAAGAGAACTGTAACCCCTTTTACCTCTCTATTTGTATTTATATCATAAACTTTACCAACTAACATATCTTTATCTTCAGATTTTCTTCCTCTAAAAATAAAAGTATTACCACTCTTTACTCTTGTTAAACCATAGGTTTTTTCAACAGTTACTAAGATTTCTTCAATTGAAGTTCCTTTTTTAAAAAAAACATCCACAGTTATATCTTTTATATAAGAATCACCTATCAAAGTATATTTTGAATACTTTGATAAATGAGCAAATAAATCTGTAATTGGAATATCTTTTAAATCCAATTCTTTTGGATAATTCTCCATCGAAAAAATACTAAAACATATTAAAAAAAATAATATACCACTTTTAATCACCATTATAACATTCTCCTTTTTCCTTGAATATTTCTACTTCTAAACTTTTTAAAAGTGTCTCTATTATAATAATCATAGTCTATTTTATTTTTTTTATTATTGATTATATACATAATATTCGATTTTAAATACAACTTATCTCCATCTATTTCTATTAAAATTGAATTCATATTGAATTTTATAAATTTTTTTGAATTCTCCAAGTCATAAATAAAATTATAAATTTCAAATTCGTTTCCACGAATTTGAAAATAAACCTCTCCATATGTCTCACTATTTTTTTCTATTACCTCTCGACCTATCATTTCTAAATCTAAATTATTTTCTTCTATTAAATTATTTATAAAATTAAAAACATCTTCTGTTCCATTAAAAATAAAATAACTAAAGTTTTCTTTTTCTTTTTTTAAATCCATTTCATTCATTTTTTTATTGTATTCTTTAAACAAAATCTCTTTTTCTAAAATTATATTTTTTAAATTATTTTGAGTTACAGCTAAAACCTGTTTTTCATCAATTAATATTTTCAATTTTAAACCTTGATTTATAAAAATTAAAAATAAACTCAAAATTATTAATAAATAGATAAATATTTTTTTATCTAATTTTCCTACTCTTGATCTAATTCTATCAAAAAATATAGTTCTTCCCCCTCTTTTTTTATAAAATCAAATTTTGACTCTTTTATCTTTTCATATCCAGAAATAAATTTTTTTAATTTTGACAGATTACTCATATTTCTTCCAAATCCAGATATTAAAATTTTTTTATCTAAAAATTGTATTTTTTCATAATTTACTCCAGATATTCTTGAAACTTCGGATAGAAATACTAAAAAGTTATTTAAATCACTTTTCTGAAAAACATTAACTTTGTTCTCTTCATTTGGTATAATCTTTATCCTTTCATCAAATGAAGATATTATTTTTCGACTATTTACATTCTCTTTTCTTAATTCGAAAACTTGTTTTTCTAAAGATGAAACTTTAAAAAAAATTATACATAAAAAAAATAATTCTAATATTACTACTAATATTAATAACATTTTAATTTTTTTTGAAACTTTACAAGATTCTTTTAATGTCCATCCAACTTCTTTTATAACTTTTTTTATTTCAAAAACTATCTCTTCATCTAAAGAAAACGAGATTCTTAAGATAATATTTTCTGGAGCATCATAAATAAGTAATAACTCTTTAACTTCAAATGGAATCTCTTCATATTCTTTGAAAAGAGCTTGATTTATTATTTCACCATCTTCAAGAACTTTTATTCCTCTATCATTTATTTCTAACGTTTTCATACTTTACTCTTGCCTCAATCCTATCAACCCCTCTTTTATAACTGTTGTAAAAATCGCCGTCGTATCTTAAATATTCATAATTAATTTTTACAATAATCTCTATCAATTTATTTTCTATCCAAATCTCTTTCAATAATGTTATATCTAAAATATTATCTGTACCCAAATTTAACTCAACTTTTCCTGTTATTTCACTATTATTTCGTATCACTTTATATCTCTTATATCCACTTTTTGATATTTTATTTGGTTCTATCCAAATTAAATCATGGTCTTCAAAATATTCTATAATATCTCTATAAATATCTTTTTTTATGCTTTCATTACCTTTGCTAAGTTCATACTCTGCTATTATGCTTATATTCTCCATCTCCCAATAGTCATCATTTGAGCGCTTTAAAGCTTGAAACTCATCTATTTCAGATTTATAAAAAAATAAAAAGAAAGAGAAAGACCACATTAAAATAGAGATTAATAATAAAACTAAGGGTAAAATAACACCCTTATCTCTTGAGTTCTTTCTTATATTCTTGACTAAAATAAAATCCCTCCACATTTGCTCCATATTCTTTTAAATAAAATCTTATTTTCACTTTACTTAAAATAGTATCTCCCCCCTCTATCTTTCGAATCTCGTTTTGAGTATTTTTTAAACCATAGTATGATTTTATTAAATTACTTGTTTGATAATATATCTCAATTTCTGTTTCATCTTGATAAGCAATATACTTTTCTATTAATAACATATTTCCTTCTTTTAAG
>NZ_JTLI01000074.1 GCF_000799075.1 Cetobacterium sp. ZOR0034 | reverse complement strand
AGTAATAGTCAAGAAACTGGTGATAGCAGAGGAACAGGAGCGACACCAGGAAGTAATAGTCAAGAAACTGGTGATAATAGAGGAACAGGAGCGACACCAGGAAGTAATAGTCAAGAAACTGGTGATAATAGAGGAACAGGAGCGACATCAGGAAGTAATAGTCAAGGAACTGGCGATAGTAGAGGAACAGGAGTAACACCAGGAAGTGGTAGTCAAGAAACTGGTGATAGTAGAGGAACAGGAGCAACACCAAGAAGTAATAGTCAAGAAACTAACAAATCAAAAGTTAAAGATATTTGGAACAACCAAAGCTCAACAGGAGAAGCAAGATTAAATGGTGAAAAAATAGGAGATAATAAATGAAAATAAAGGATAAAAAAGTTTTAATAATAATTAGTTTTTTTTTGCATTTTTAATTATTCTAAAAATTCTTTCAAATAACTACATAATAAATATAACAAAAAGTTTACCGAGGGGAGTATATAGGATACTTCCCTCTGAAGAATTTAAAAAAGATGATATTGTAGTATTTGAAATTCCTGAAGAAACAAAAAAGTATTTATTTGATAGAAAATATGTACCAAGTATAGTTACATCTATGATGAAAAAAGTGGCAAGTGAAAAAATAGATGATGTTATTGAAATAAATAGCAATAATGAGTTAATTATAAATAGTAAGAATTGGGGAAAGGTTTATAAATATGATTCTTACGGAAGAAAATTACCTGAGATAGATGTAAAAAAAATGAAAGTACAAAAAGGAGAAATATTTTTATTGTCTGATTACTCTGATAGGTCATTTGATGGCAGATATTTTGGAGTAGTACCTATAAGTTCAATAAAATATAAAGTGGAATTATTTTTTAATTTTTGATTGACATAACTATAAAACTATATTACTATATTACTATAAAACTATATAAATATAGGAGATAAAATTATGGCTCAAATTAATATTAATGTTGATGAAGATTTAAGAGAAAAACTAAAAGTAGCTTGTGCTTTAAAAAAAGTTACAGCAAAACAAGTTATAGTAGAAGCTATTAAGAAATTTATAGCTGATGTAGAGGAGGAAAATAAATGAAAAAAATAATTCTTAGTTTATGTATTTTAAGTTCATTAGGATTTACAGGATGTTTAGGAAAATCAGAAATTGAAAAAGAAAATGCAAAAATAGAAAAGTTAAAAGAAGTGGATTCTGAATATACAAATCAAAATAAAAAAGCCAATCTTTTAAATGGTGAATGGTAGAATGAAAAAAATAATTCTTAGCTTATGTATTTTAAGTTCATTGGGATTTACGGGATGTTTTGGTAAATCAGAAATTGAAAAAGAGAATGCAAAAATAGAAGAAATGAAAGGAATAAGTCCTGAATTAAAAGGAGATCAAAGACCTGCAAATGTATTAAATAGAGAATGGTAAAATAAAAAAGAAGCTCTTATCTTTTCCCAAGACAGCTTCTTTTTAAATAAAATTTTTCAAAAAATTAATAATAATGCCACTTATTATTAATTTAAATGAAGGAACTCAAAGAAACATAAAATATTAATACAGCTATTTAAAATAAATTTTAGAAATAGGCTAATTAACATATGTTAAAATGTTAAAATGTTAAAATGAGTATATGTTAATATTACCATATTTTTCTAAAATTTCAAATATAAAATTTTTTAGCACAACACCAATGGAGGATTTGTAATGGAAAAAAATAGTAAAATGGTAATACATCAAAATAACTTAGCTTCAGGTAGATTTGAAGATTTTGAACTTAGAGAGTTAAAATTATTTTTAACATTAATATCTAATTTAGGAAAAAGTGAAAATTATTATACTGCTGACAGTAAGTTTATAAAAGATTTTATAGGGATGGAGAGAAAAAGTTATTCTTTATTCGAGGAAACTATAAAAAAATTACAAAAAAGAACAATAGAAATAAAAGAAAATGAAGATAAATATAAAAGTTATAGTATATTTTCTGTATTAGAATTTGATAAAAAAGAAAAGACAGTTGAAGTAGAATATAACCCTAAATTTTTACCTTTTATAAGAGATTTAAACCAGGGAAATTTTTGTAAATATTACCTTGAAAATATAAAACATTTATCAAGTAGATATTCAATTTTATTTTATATGAGATTACAAGCAGAAGCCTGGAAAAGAAAAATTTATATATCAACAGATGAAATAAAATTATTATATAAAAATTATACACAAAATAATATAGATCAAAAAATTATTAAACCTGCAATAGAAGAAATTAACAATTTAACAGATTTGAATATAAGAGTTGAAAAAATATATAAAGGAAAAAAAATATCAGGATATGATTTCTTTATCTCTAAAAAAGAAGCTATTATATCAGATCAATTAAAAGAATCTATAGAAAAAGCTAAAAAAAATATTTATATATCAAAATCAAAAACTTTATCTAATGAGTGTATTGCAATTCTTATTAATGAGTTTACTGAAGAAGAACTTGTATTCGGTTTAAAGGAAGCATACAAAATAATAAATAAAGATTTTAGTAAATTAACTTATTTAAGTAAAATTATTAAAACTATAATATCTAAAGATGATAAAGATATTATAGATAATGAGAATATTATAAATAATATTGAATTTAAAGAAGAAGAAGTGAAAGAAGAAAATATAAAAATTTCATCTATAGATGAAATTAGATTAAAATATATAAAAAAATTAAAACCTCTAGTTCCAATAAGAAAATGGAATTTATTTAATAGTATAATTTCTACTCTTACAACAGAAGAAGAAATAAAAGAACAATACGAAAAATTAATTAAAGAATCTGTTAAATAATAAAAAGTTATTGATTTTTTAAAATATAAGGTATATAATTTATGTACAAACTAAAAATAATCAATGTTGGAAACTTCATTGTACGGAAAAGAGCTAGAGGTGAGAAACTAGCTCTTTTCTATTTTTTTGTACTATGATATAATCTAATAAGTGGTTGCCTACCCTAGAAAGGGGGTGAAGTTTCCAAATGGAAAGATTATTTTTAGTTATAGTCCTTTTTTTACTGCTAGTTAAGAAAGGGTACTAGGTAATCACTGACTAGGTGTCTCACCCACCTAGTCTTTTTTAATTGGCAAAATTCAGCGTAAAATAGCTCTTTTAACAATTATAAGATAAAGTTAGGGAATCACTAAGGTTAAGAATAGAAATATGTTAAAATCAATTATACAAAGAATAACAAGCATAACGATAAAACCCTATAATCGTTATATAAGAAATAAAATTATTAGACTATAAAAAATACTTTTTCTTATAAGTTTTTAATTAAAAATGAGGGCATAGACTAGACCCTCATTTTTGGAATAAATGTATATAGGTTTGTTAATTAAAAAGCAAGGAATTATCCTTGCCAGTTGTTTGTTTAACTTTAAAAACCTGTAACTTTTTTTAGTATATCAATTTTAACTAAAATCTTCAATAATAATTTTTATTTTTAGATTTGTTCTTAATTAATACAGTAAAAATTATTTAAAAATATATTTTGAATTTTTATACTTTAAACTCTATAAAATTGATTTTAAGGCTTGTGTAAATGTTTTTATGAGTATTTTATTGTAAAATTGATTGAAATTGATTTTATGCTATTTATAGGCTGTTTAAAATATGTTTTTAATTTAATTTTAGAAGTAAACTTTTAAATATATAAAATTTTATTGTTTTTGATTTTTTTTTAATTTTTTCTATTCAAAATAAAAACCCTCTTTTTAAAAAGAATCTTTTTTCTTAATTATTTAATAATATCTTTTTAAGACCCTCAACAAAGCCTTTATTTATAAGGGGTAGATATATACAAGTAAATAACAAAAGGTGCAAAACAAGAGTTAAGTAAATAACAAAAGGTGCAAAAGTAAATAACAAAAGGTGCAAAACAAGAATTAAGTAAATAACAAAAGGTGCAAAACAAGAGTTAAGTAAATAACAAAAGGTGCAAGTAAGTAAATAACAAAAGGTGCAAGTAAATAACAAAAGGTGCAAAAAAAATGAGTAAGTAAATAATAAAAGGTGCAAAATAGAAATTAAGTAAGTACCAAAAAGTGCAGAATAAAATATTTATAAAAATTATATTTTTTAGATAGTTGTTTTATTTCAAAACAGTATTTTTTAAAAAAAAAGAGCTTTATTAGCTCTTTTAAATTAAGTTTTTATTTGTCATTGATTGGTTTTAATTTCTGTTTTTTGTATAATGATTTTATTTGTATTTTCATCAAAAAGAATTTCAACCTCTCTTAGATCGGTTGTTATACCCATTTTTCTAATCCAGGCAACAGGAAGTGTAATTCTTGTAGTATCACTTCCAGAACCACCTTTAGACCATAAGATTTTACCTTCTCTTTTTTCCATTTGTAACCCCTTTATTTGACTTTTTGTCAAAAATATATTATAATTAATTTAACAAAAACATACTGGTAAGCAAGAAAATAAGCTCCCTTCTCTACAGGAAAAGAGCTTATTTTTTTTTGTTTAATTTTATAATAACCATTAACAATAGGACTACTGTTATAGGCTGAAGAAATAAATTTAAAGTTTTTAAAAATTCCAATTCAACACCTCTCTAACTTCTAATATTTATAATAATTCCATTTTCTACAGTTATTATTATTTCTGTTCCTTTTTCTGTATTAATATGTGCCGAATACTCTCCTCTTCCATTTTCTAAATTACTAATAATAACTTCTGTTTCGTTATTTTCCTCGTAATCTTCAAATGCAATTATTATATCATTTTCATCAAACTTTTGACCAATTAATTCTTTTAAATTATTAATAACTCCTTCAAAAGAAATAGTACTTGTAATTAATTTTTCCATGTTATTTCCTCCTAATTTACATTTTATTAAAGAGAGGAGGATTGCTCCCCCTTATCATTCTATTTTCTCAATTCTCTTATTGCTAAGATTATTGATAGTATATAGAAGATAATTTCTAGTATAGTTTTAATACTGGTAAGCAAGGTTTCACCCCCTCTCTACTCTTATATTATATGACGTATACGTCATAAAGTCAAGTTATTTTTTATAATTTTTTAATAAACTTTGCTTCAACTTGAAGCAAAGTCTATTAGCTATTTTATTGATTTTATAATAATCAAATTTGATTGTATCGTCTGTTTGTTCTTGTCTATGCTTAACAAATAATTTATTATTTTCTGTATCTGCTGTTAATTCAAATACTTGAAGATAGTCAACTTTTATTCCTTTTTCTTTTTGTTCCAGTATAGAAAAAATAAAACTTTGTAAAATATGAGGTTCAAATAATTCTCCTATTAATTTTGTTGAATATATGTTTAATTTTTTGAAATACATTTTTATTCCTCCCTATTATTAAATATTTTCTGATAAAGTTTGTGAACAAATACTAATTAGTGCGTAATAGTCTTTAGCTAATAATTTATTTTCTGTTATATTTTTTATTGTCTTTTTAAAATCATCATATTTATAATCTATTTCAGATTCTAACCCGTAAAATTCAATTTTTTTTAGCATTTCATATGCAATTTCTTTTAAATTTAGTTCCATATCAATCACTCCTAATTATTAATTTTTTAAATTCAATGTTCTTAGCTTCGTCGTAAGGGGGCGAAACCCCTGGAATCTTTTAGTTATTTTCAAAAAGTTTTTATAAAAAGAAATAGATCAGATTAAAGGTAAGGAAAAGCTAGAAAAGAAAAATCAACTTTTTGAAATTATTATTTTGTTAAGGTTCTAAAAAATTCATGTTCTTGAGCTGAAAATTTCAAAAGCATTAATTTTTGATAAGTCAAATTTGCGAAGTTTACGGAGCATTTTTTAAAAAATTTTTATGAAGAGAAACGGAAGAAAAAATTTTTAAAAAACTAGAATTTGACTTAGTAAAGAAAATTAATGCTAAAAAGAAATGGCTCAAGGAACATTTTTTAGAACTTACAAAAAATAAAAAAAGCTAGATTGACTCTAGCTTTTCCTTAGATAAGAATTATTTTTTATTAACTTTTATATATTTTACTAAGAAGTATAAATATTGAAATTCCTGAAATTAATAATGCTGTAAAAATATTTAGTTTTTTAAATTTCTTTTGTTTTTCAGCTAATTTTTTATATTCCAAATTTAGAAAATATTTTATTTGAAAAAATTTAAATTTTCTAATTTTCCTACTAGAAATTAGTAGGAAAAAATGATATAATATAAATGAAAAAGGAGCTACTTAATGTAGCCCCTTCACATAAGGTAAATGTTACCTATTTCTCGCAAAAATATTGTAACATTTATCCTTATAAAAATCAAGTAGGAGGATAAATTATAATGAAAAAACACTATGAAAATGGAGAAATTAAAGTTTCTATTGATTATGAAAATGATGGGGTGAGAAAAACTTTTTCAGATTTAATTTTTAAATCTGAAAGAGAACTTGAAGAATTTTTACTCACTCTTTAGAGAAAGGAAAAAAATGATAAAAAAAATAAGTTTAAGCAAGAGCTATAATAAAGTTATTGGAGGGTATATCCTTATACCCTCTAGTATCTCTAAAGAACTTGGTTGGTTTGACAATATAGAAGATATACACCTGGAATACAAAGATAATAAACTAATAATTTCAAATACTACTGAAGATAAAGAAAATAAAAATATTGAAGATGGAAAATTAATTATTTTCAATAAAGATACAAAAATTATTAGGGGTAGAAAATATTATAAAGATAGTGTATATTTAACTGAAAAAATATATTTACCTATCAATATCACAAAAGAATTATCTAAAGACTTTACAAATCTAAATATTATAATAACAACTGAAAATAATAATATTATCGTGGAGGGTATGAACAATGAATAAAAATGGAAAAATAATAACTATAAAAAATAATAAAGGTGGAGTAGGAAAAACATTTTTAACTTCACAACTTGCTTCAGGTCTTGCTTTAGCAAATAAAAGAGTTTTAATTTTAACTTCAGATTCTCAAAATAATATCTTTAACTACTTACTAAAAGGAAATAAAGAGTTTGATAATGGATTAAAGGCTGAAATAAGTAAAGGGAATGGAGAATATTTTAGATTGAGAGAAAATCTTTATTTTTTACCTTTAGAAAAAAGTACATTTGGTAATCTATTTATTCAAACTTTACCTAACTATTTGCAAAAAGTTAAAAATGAATATGATTATATAATTATTGACTCTGTACCAACTTTAAAAGTTGATAATGTATTTTTAGAAAATTCTGATTATGTTATAATCCCTACTCATTGTGATGAAGTAACAATGGAAGGAGTTTTAAATCTTTCAAAAGAAATTGATCCCAACAAAATTTTATCTATTGTTATAAATAAATTTGAACCTACTAAAGTACAAAATTATTTTTTAAATCTTCTGATAGAAAATTTTAATGGTATAAATATTCATTTACCTCCTGCAATTGAAAAATCATCATTTATTGAACAAATGCTTTATAATAAAAAAACAGTTTGGGAATATAGCAATAAAACAGCTCAAAAAGTTCAAGAAATTATCTTTGGAATTATGAAAGAACTTGAAAAAAGAAACTTGGAGGAAAGATAAAATGAAAAAAAATAATTCAACAATGATGAATTTATCTGACAGATTAAAAAATGAAGTTAAAGTAATACCTAAAAATGAAATTACAAATATTCCTGAAGAACATTTAAAAGATATAATTGATTTTTCTTTAATAAAAGAAATTTCTCCAACAGAAGAAATTGGAAATTTTTTAAAAGAACAAACTATAAAAATGTTTAGTATTCAAGCCAAAAGTGCTATTTTGCTAGGAGAAATTTTTACTAATGTGCATGAAAAACTAGGTGGACAAGGTAGTGAAAATGGAGTTTATGAAAAATGGCTAGATATAAATAACTTCAGTAGAGCTACAGCTTGGAGATATAGACAAAGATTTTCAATTTACTCTAGAGTAAATGAAAATAAAAAACCAATTATTGCAACTATCCCTCAAAGTTTAATAAGTGAAATTTACAAAAGTGAAGATTTTGAAGGTGTTATAAATATAATAAATGACTCTACAGATAAGGCAGATGTTATTGAGTCCTTAAATAATATTTTAGGAATATCTAATAAAAAAATAGAGCATAAAAAAGAAAATGAGATATTTGAAACATTTGAAGTAAAAAATTACATTCCTATATTTGAATCATTTGAAGAAAAAGTAAGTAAATTAAATAGTGAAGAAAAAAAAGAGTTAGAAAAACATTTAAAATCTATTGAAAAATTATTAAAATAAAAAATAGAGCTTCCAGGTAATAATTCTGGAAGCTCACTAAAAACTTATAGAGGTGATTTAATGTTAGTCTTGAAAATATTCGGAATTTTTTTAATTGTATGTCTTATATTTAATGGTATCTCTGAACTTAATAAATCATGTAAAGAAAAATTTAATCGCTCTTTTATTTCAGCAGAAGCAATTGGATTTCAATTAGTTGTTGGTACTCTCATTTTTGTAGGTAAATCATGGTATAAATCAGCTTTAACAAATAATGGAGATATTTTAAATGGACAACTTTTAATAGGATTAGGAATTATTTCAGGAATAGGATATATCATTCATCTTTGTGAACTACCCCGCCCTAAAGAGGACGGGGCTTCGTGGGAAGTATCTTAGTAATTTAAGATATCTTAATCACGC
>NZ_JTLI01000073.1 GCF_000799075.1 Cetobacterium sp. ZOR0034 | reverse complement strand
CCATTTTTCCACCACTACTTCTATATGGCTCTCCATTCTCATTTGGGAAATCAAAATCTATAAACCATCTTTTGAATAGAGTTTGTGCCATCTCTTCAAGAGTTTTATTCATTTCATTATTTATTTCTATTTTATCATCAAGAGCTGATAATATTGAGGCTATCTTTTCTTGGGTTTCTAAAATTGGAAATGCAATAGGAAGTTTTTTTACAATTCCTAAATTAATTAAAGGAATTGTAGAACCTGTATTTAATTGCTTTATTAATTTAATAATTTTAGGTTGCTTTAGCCAATAATAACAATACATTGGTAATACTTGATTTTCATCTATACGTGCTCTTATCTGTTTATTAGATATAACATATTCGTTATAAATGTTTTTTTTCGTTATTATTCCTATCTGACCAATTGTACCTGCAGCTGTAAAGATAATATCATTTTTTTTCGCATAACAATTTAATTCGCCTGCTTTTTCTGGAGTGACATAAACAAAACCTTCATCAATAAAAGTTATAAGTTCTTCTTTTAAATTATTTCCTCTTATTACAGGTACTCCTGTTTTTACAAAAAATTTGCTACTTATATTTGAACCAAATGGTCCAGAGATTAGAGATCTTTTTTCTTTAGATACTATCTCCTGAAAAGTTTTTAATTTAAATTTTTTTGAAATTTTCCCCAATTGTGTATACTGCCATTTTTCAATCATATCTTTATTCTCCACCATTATATATCAAATCCTAACTTAGCTAGGTTAGCTCTTATCTCTTCTTCTAGGTGTCTGCTCTTTGCAAATTGCTCAGCTAGTTTTGCACTTAGATCTGCCATCTTTTCCTCGTAAGGGATTCCATCGTCCTCTGCTTCCTCTATTCCTACATATCTTCCTGGAGTTAATATATATTCATGCCCTTTAACCTCTTCAAGTGTTGCACTCTTACAGAAACCTTGAATATCCTCATATTCTTCTTCACCTTTATATGAACCTCTCCACATATGGTAAGTATCAGCTATCTTTTGAATATCTTCAGGTGATAACTCTCTTAAACTTCTTTCTACAAGAGCACCCATTTTTCTAGCATCTATAAATAGAATCTCTCCATTTCTTTCTCTATGCTTAGGGTTACTTTTATTTCTATTTAAAAACCATATACAAGCTGGAATTCCAGTAGTCAGGAATAGCTTATCAGGAAGAGCTACAACGCAATCTACTAAATCATCCTCTATCATATTTTTTCTAATCTCTCCCTCATTTGAAGTATTAGATGATAGTGATCCATTTGCTAAAACTATTCCAGCTGTTCCATTTGGTGATAAATGGTGTGCCATATGTTGTAACCACGCATAGTTAGCATTTCCCTCTGGAGGTGTACCATATTTCCATCTAGCATCTCCATCTAAAGATTCATGCCAGTAAT
>NZ_JTLI01000072.1 GCF_000799075.1 Cetobacterium sp. ZOR0034 | reverse complement strand
TTTTACTCCTTGAGTTCAAATTTTTCAATATTTTTTGGATAAATTTTTTCTATAGTTTCCTTATATAATAAAAAAGCCTCATTCAAAATATAAAAATATATTTGAATGAGGCTTTTTTTATATGAATAACGTTTGGATAATTTCAATCAATGATACTACTATTATTCCAACAATGAAATTTAATGTATAACTTCTATATTTATTTAAAAGAATATTTATTCCTTTCGCAACTAAAACTAATCCAATTCCTGTTCCAGCAGCAAAAAATATCAGTGGTAATATTGCAAAACTTTTTATATATCCCAAGACATTATAATACTCTCCTAACAATATTAATAGTAGTGAACCTGAAATTCCTGGAATTACCATTGCTCCAGCAGCTACTATACCACAGAAAAATAGTTTCACTCCATACCCTGCTGTAAAAGCTGTCTGAGCTGTTCTAACAACTTCCTCTCCTGCTAATGTTTTTGTTAAAAACATAAAAATTCCTGTAAAAGCAACTCCACTAAAGAAGGCTATTAAATTTTCTTTTTTAAAAAATTTCTCTCCTTTTAAAATAACTGGAATTGATGGTAGAATTAAAAATAAAAACGCTACTGTTGTTCCTTTAGGATATAACTCATACATCTTAGAAATAATTCCTGCAAAAGCAACTATTCCTAAAACCGCTCCTGCTCCTATTTGAGCTAAAAATTTGGCATATTCTATCTTTTTCTCCATTGAAGCTGTTAAAAAGTTTCCCACCGCTTCTGTCAATTTATCATAAATTCCTAACACTACTGCTAATGTACCTCCTGAAACTCCCGGTAACACATTAGCTATTCCTATTACAATTCCTTTTAAAAAATTCTTTACCATAATCTCTCCTAGTATTCTTTTATTAATTTAGCACTATCTATAAACTTATCCTTTTGATATATATCTACACTTTCCTTTAAAAATTCATTATAAAAAACATCTACTATACTTCCTTCGTACTCTTTTAAAGTTGGGCTATTATATAAGTTATTTTTCACTCTTACTCCATTATTATATATTTTTCTTTTATACTTATTTAAAAAATATAAAAGTTTATTTATATCTTCTGGTAAAAGTTTTTTATTTTCATTTATCTCTATAAAAAGATACTTTTTTATAAAGCTACTTATTTTGTCTAAAGTTATTAATTTTTCTCTATTGAACTCTTTTAAAATATCTGTATCTATATACCTTACAAAACCAAGCATATTTTCATCTGCTTCCTCTTGAATAATATTTATTTTTGTTTCAAAAAATACACTTCTTAATAAACTCTTCGATACACCATCTATCTTAAAATCTAAAGATATATTTTTAGGATAGGCTCCTTCAATTATAATACTTTCTCTTATAAAATTAAATAGATTTTTTAAATCTCTTTTTTTTTCTTCAAAAAGAAAATTAATCATCTTATAGTTTTCTTTATTGTAAAATATTGTTAGGTAAAAAATCTTATTTTTATTATTAAAAAAAGGAATAGGTACTGCTTTTTGTATAATAGCATATTCATATACTTGATCTTTTTTTACAGATTTTATAGAGTTTTGTTTTATATTCTCATCTAAGTTATTTATTATTCTAAAAAAGGTTGGGTAACTTATCATACTATTATATGAATTAAGAGTATTTTTAGCTTTTTCATATAACTTTGTAACTGGTAAAGAGTGATACTCCTTATATAGAGCCTTCAAATGAACTAAAACGTCTTCGTTAACCTTCTTAAATGTGTTCTTATCAGCTCTTATTTTTTTGGTCAATCCTTTTTCTCCAGAATCCTTGTACTGACTTACCCATCTTTTAAGTGTTGCATAAGATATTTGAGTTTCTTTCTCTATATCTCTAAGCTTTTTCTCCTTCTTAAAAAAGGGTTCAAGTATCTTATATTTTCTATTTTTTTCATCCGTTTGCATACCCAACTTACTCCCTTTTAAATTCTTTTGTTAAATTATAACACAAATGATGCGTAAAAAAAAGGCTCATTTATTTTGATAATTTTCTTGACTTTTTTCAAAATAAAATGTATTCTTTTAGTGACTTAATGATTCTTTATTATCACAATATAATATATGGAGGAGTTTTATGAAATTATTTGCTGAAGTTCAAAAAATCGGTAAAGCTTTAATGACACCGGTTGCAATTCTACCAGCTGCTGGTATATTCCTTGCTGCTGGAAACAAATTAGGAATACCTTTAATGGAGCAAGCTGGGGGAATAATATTTGGTAACTTACCACTATTATTTGCTGTAGGAGCTGCTATCGGTCTTGTTGGAGGAGACGGAATCGCTGCACTTGCTGCTATTGTTGCTTTATTAATAATGAACACAACTATGGGATCACTTACAGATGCCGCTAATGGAATCGCTGCTGGAAACCCAGCTTTCGCTGAAGTTTTAGGAATCCCTACTCTTCAAACTGGAGTTTTCGGAGGATTAATCGCTGGTATCATCGCTGCTATCTGTTACAAAAAATTCTATAGAACAGAATTACCTGCTTTCTTAGGATTCTTTGCTGGTAAAAGATTAGTTCCTATTATGACTGCTGTTCTTGCTTTCTTAGTAGGTTTAGCAATGCCTTACATCTGGCAACCAGTTCAAGCTGGACTTGCTCAACTTTCTTTCTTAGCTAATGAGACAAATACAAATATTTCTACATTACTATTTGGTATAACAGAAAGAGCGTTAATCCCATTCGGATTACACCACATTTTCTACTCACCATTCTGGTACCAATTTGGGGAATATACAAATGCTGCTGGACAAATTGTTAACGGAGACCAAGCAATTTGGTTCGCAATGTTTAAAGATGGAGTTCACTCATTCGATTCAGCTACTTACGCTGGAGCTGGTAAGTTCTTAACTGGTAAGTTCCCATTCATGATGTTTGGATTACCTGCTGCTGCTCTTGCTATGTATCACGAAGCTAAGTCTGAAAACAAGAAAATGGCTGCTGGAATTCTATTCTCTGCTGCTCTTACTTCATTCTTAACTGGAATAACTGAACCTTTAGAGTTCTCGTTCCTATTCGTTGCACCAATCCTTTATGGAATTCACTGTGTATTCGCAGGATTATCATTCATGTTAATGAATATGTTTAAAGTTAGAATTGGTATGACATTCTCTGGTGGAGTTATTGACTATATAATGTTCGGTGTTTTACCTGGAACTGAAGGATTCAAAACTAACTGGCCAATGGTTATCGTTGTTGGATTAGGATTCTCTGTTATTTACTACTTCGGATTCAGATTCTTCATTAGAAAGTTCAATTTAGCTACTCCTGGAAGAGAAGTTGGATCTGATCTTGATGATGCACCAAAAGCTGAAGGAAGCGAATTAGCTGCTTTAGTTCTTGCTGCTCTTGGTGGAAAAGAAAACATAATCTCTGTTGATGCTTGTATCACAAGATTAAGACTTGAAGTTAAAGATTCTTCAATCGTTAATGACGCTGAGTTAAAAAGATTAGGAGCTTCTGGAGTTTTAAAAGTTGGACAAAATGGAGTTCAAGCTATATTTGGTGCTAAAGCACAATTTATCGCTAATGACATAAAAGCATTATAATTAAAATCATAAAATAAAACTGAAGGGAGGAGCTCATTGCTCCTCCCTTATATCTATATTCATAATCTTACTAAAATAAAGATCTATCTCTTTTTGAATATCTTCACTATAACTCTCAAGTTGTTTTCTAACTAAATCAACAATCACCTTGATCTCACTCTCTTCATTTGGATAATACAACGGACACTCTTTTAAAGGGGTTGAATAAAACTCTAAATTCTTTCCTTTTTTCTTACCGATATAATTAAACCAATAATAAAAAACTTTCGAGTTTAAATAACCAAGAATATAAAATAAATTTATCTCTGGATTTTTAGCCGTCAAATAATATACATCAGCACTACTATAAAAAGGATCTTCTGTATATCCAAAGTTATTTGTTTTACATCTTTGTCTAACAACAATTTTGGGTTTTAAAAATATCTCCTCATCTCTTGCCCATTGGAGCTCCCACCAATTTATTCTATTATTGACAACCTCTCTTCTTAAAGATAATTTACCTTTATATTCTAAAAGATAGTTCATCAATTTATCATCGAGCTCTGATTTTCCATTCAAATATATTATCCAAAACGGTGGTTTTTTAGAAACCTCATATTTTCCTATATCTTTATTTTTGTAAAAAGGTTTTAAATATTTTTTAAACTCCTCTTTGTACTCATTAAAAACAAAAACTCTATCTGCTCCACTAACTATACCTTGATTTACATTCAATAACTCTCCCAATGTTTTATTACTGTTGCCTCTTATCTTCTCGATATTTTTTTTACAAAACGGTGGTATTAAAATTATTTTACTGTGCTCCTGGGCAAAAATATTATTCTGCTCAATCGTATATTCTATTTCATCATCTTGTATAAAAACTTCGCTATTTCTTTTAGATTTCTGCCAATAAAATATGATATTGTGTTGTCCTATCGCATCCTTAAATATAGAGTGACTATAGTTTTCAATTCTAAAAAACTCTCCCTCTAGCCTCAACTTTTCTCGCAAACCTTCAGCACTATCAGCCTTCAACCAATAATTTGTTGTCAAATAAACTAAAATCCCATCCTCTTTTAAAATATCTATTCCTTTTTCAATAAAAAAATAGAAGTAATCCATTTTGGGTTTATAATATTTTTTTCCAAAATCTGTTTCTTTTATTGTATGAAAAACTTCTTTGTGGTTTTTTTCGCCTAAATATGGTGGATTTCCAATAACAATATCATACTTTTCATCTATAATCTCATAAAGTGAATCACACTCTTTTAAGTTTAACTCTCCATCTATTCCATATTTAAAGAAAAGAGCCTCCGCTCTTTTCTTTAATATATTCAATGCTTTTGAGTCTATATCATACCCTGTTAACCACTTTTCGCTATATCTATATTCTCCAAATATCTTTTTAGAAGTTTTCAACAACTCTTCTAACATAGCTAAAAGAAGATTTCCTGATCCACAAGAGATATCCACTATTTTTATATCTAAAAAATTCTCATTCGAAATTTTTTCTAAACATTTTTCTAGCGATACTTTTGCCATACTTAAAGCATACCGCTCCGGAGTATATATTTTATAATTATATTCCAACTTAGTCCCTCCTAAAGAGTTTTAAGCTACCTTCACCCTCTATTGATATAATTCCATCTCTATATAAATCTAATATCGCTAAAAATATATAAACTAAATGTGTCCTATTCTCTGCTCTTCTAAAAAGATCTACTACAGTTTTCTCTGCTGAATAAAGTATCACCTTTATTCTATCCATCTCCTCTTTTAAAGAGTATCTTTTCTCTACTTCAATCTCTAAATATTCCTCATCTTTAGGAAGATACTTAACATAGCTATTGAAAACATCTTGGAGTTTCAAAGTTGTCAAATCAAACTCTTTCGGGATATTTTTGGTGATTTTTCTTCCCTCTCCTCTTGTATAAGCTATATTGTATTCACACTCTATAGTTGCTATAACTGTTGCTACTTCTTTAAATACTTTATAATCCTCTAGTCTTCTTTTTAAATCCTTTTCTTTCTCTTCCTCTTTATTTACACTCAATATCGATACAGCTTTTATTTCTAAGAGTTCTGAAGCGATCTCTAAAAATTCTACCTTTATACCTAAATTGTCACTCTGTGCTTTTTCTATAAATTGAAGATACTCATCTATAATCTGAGATATTTTTATTTCAGATATTTTCATTTTTTTCTTCTCTATAAGATGTAATAAAAGGTCCAACGGTCCTTCAAAATTATCTATCTTTAATACTATCTCCATCCTCTATTACCTTAACCTTAGCTCTCCAATTCAGAACATCATTTTTTATTGTTTCTTTTAACTCATCCATCGAATTAAATTTTTTTTCCTCTCTTAAAAACTCCATTAACGATACATATATTCTTTTCCCATATATATCTCTATCAAAGTCCAATATATGTACCTCGATACTTCTCTCATCAGGTTTCAGTGTTGGATTTTTTCCGATATTGATAACAGCATTCCAACTACTCTCTTCACCTTCTATTCTAACTCTACCTCCATATATTCCAAACGGAGGATATATTTTATTTAGAATTTTCAAATTAGCTGTTGGGAACCCCATAATTCTCCCCAACTTCCTTCCGTGAACAACCTCGCCAATAATCAAAAATGGCTGCCCTAAACATCTATTAGCGATATCTAGATTCCCAGTCGCTAACATCTCTCTTATAAAAGTCGAACTTATTATCTGTTCCTCTAATTTTACAGGTTCTATAACATTTACTTCAATATCCAAAACTTTAGCAAACTCTTTTAAATTCCCAACTGTTCCTCTTCCACCTTTTCCAAAAGAAAAATTGAATCCCACATAAATCTCTTTTGTATTCAAAGTATTTTTAAGAACTGTTTTTACAAATTGCTCAGGACTCATACTTGAGAACTCTTTAGTAAAAGGTTGTAAAATTAAATAATCTACACCTAAAGATTTTATTATATGAATCTTTTCATCTAAAGAACTTATCAATTTAGGTGCTTTAATGCTATTTGTAATCTCTAAAGGATGATTCAAAAAGGTAAATACTACCGATTTCCCTCCCTTTTCTTTTGCTTTTTCGACAGCTTTAGATATCAACTCTCTGTGACCCATATGAATCCCATCAAAAGCTCCTATAGCAACATAAACATCTCCAAATTTTTCTTCAGTTAGCAAAATATCGTCTATTATCTTCATAGTACTCCCCTTATGCTTCTCTCTCTTTTTCTAAAAGTTCATTATGTATCTCTTCTAATCTTCTAAACCTATTTCTTATTCCAGATTTAGATATTCCTATTATTTCTGCTAACTCTTGTAAAGAAGCCTCTGGATTTTCCAATCTCAAAAAGGCAATCTCTTCAAGAACAGGACTAAGATTATTTAATCCCATCCTATTTCCAATTATATTTATCATTTTTATCTGTTTTCTAGCTGTGTCTAATGTTTTCGTTTCATTAGCAACTTCCCAGTTCATCTCTCTGATGGTTTTATTCTTTAAATCTTTAATCATAGTAGTTTCTTCATAGTTATAAAACTCTTTCATCGATCCTATCAAAACTATTATATCCATAATATCTTCGGCATTTCTCATATAAACTAAAGGTTTATTTCTTTTGATGGTTTTATATGCTCTTTTCTCCATTTTTATTAAAAGATTATACAGGTCATCAGCTAACTCATCACTATCTACAAAAAAATCTAAAGCATACTCTTTCTCAGGAGATTTTATATATCCACATCCCAAAAACATTCCTCTTATAAATCCTTTTTCTATTGTTTCATCTGTGTTATCACTGTGTAAACTATATTTATCTAAATCATCTACAAATTTTTTTACACCCGGTTGAGATGGTATATTTATTACATATGTATTATGCTCTCCAAATTTTTTACTTTTAGAGAACTTTATAAATATCTTTAACTTTGTTAACTCTCTCAGCATTGAATATATTCTTTCTGCTATCTCTTTGTTTTCTAATTTTAACTCTATACTATTCTCATTTATGGCGTGTTTCAATAAGAGTATCGCTCTTATTTCAGCGTACTTTTCATCTTCTGATAGTTCACACCTATGAAGTATCTCATTTTTTACTTTATAAGTATACGACACAATCTTTCCTCCTACTTTGTTTCAGACCAATTCTGTCCTATAGAGCTATTTACCTCTAGTTTTACTTTAGAGAATTTTATACTTTCTCTCATTATTTTCTCTATTTCAGTTTTATACTCTAAGGCTTTATCTTTTTCCACTTCAAATATAAGTTCATCGTGTACTTGAAGTAACATATGAATATCATTTTTATCTTTTAAAAGATTGTATAAATTTATCATAACCTTTTTTAAAACCTCAGCAGCCGTTCCTTGGATAACTGTATTTACAGCCATTCTTTCAGCCTGACTTTTTATAACTCTATTGTTTGAATTGATTCCATCTATTATTCTTTTTCTTTTAAAATATGTTTCAACATATCCATTTTCTTCAGCAGACAATATAATCTCTTTTTCTAAATGCTTCACTGAAGGATATTGCTCAAAATATCTACTGATATAATCAGAAGCTTCTTTCGGAGTTATCTTTAACTCTTGAGATAATCCAAATGCTGTTTTTCCATATATTATACTAAAGTTTACTGTTTTCGCGGCATCTCTTTGCTCTCTCGATACACTCTCTTCATCTGACAATTGGAAGAGTTTTCTAGCGGTTAAACTGTGTAAATCTAAGTTTTCAGCATAAGCTTTTATCAAGTTTTCATCCTGTGATATCTCCGCTAAAACTCTTAATTCGATTTGAGAGTAATCTATACCTAAAAGTACGCAGCCATCTTTAGCTACAAAACCAGCTCTTATCTTCATTCCCTCTTCTGTTCTAACAGGTATATTTTGAAGATTCGGATCTGATGATGACAATCTTCCTGTTGCTGTTCCTGTTTGATTAAATGTTGTATGTAATCTATTGTTCTCATCTGCCATCTTAGGAAGTGGATCTACATATGTCGATTTTAACTTACTTAACTTTCTATATTCTAAAATATATTTAGCTATTGGATAACCTTGTTCATCTAATTTTTCTAAAACTTCACTATCTGTTGAGAATCCTGTTTTTGTTTTCTTTACAGGTGGGATATTTAGATTGATAAATAAAACTTCGCCCAATTGTTTTGGAGAGTTAATATTAAACTCACCTTCTGCTTCCTCATATATTTTATCAGTTAAACCTTCTAATTTTTTTTCTAATTCAGAGCTATACTCTGCAAAATATTCTGGACATATTTTTATTCCCTCTATCTCCATAGCTGCTAATACTTTTATTAGAGGCATCTCTGTTTCTTTCAGTACTTCGTATAGATTATTATGTTTTAGTTCTTTTAAAAGCTCTGGATATGCTAATAACATTCCTCGAGTTCTCTTAGCTAAAAATTTCCCATACTCTTCATTTGATATCTCATCTATTTTGGTTTTTCCAAATACATCTGAATATTTCTCAACATCTTCCTCTATAACATTTCTTAACATAACCTCAATCTCTTCTCTAGTTTGAGATGTCAAAAGATGATAGGCTAACATTGTATCAAACTCCATATTTTTTATAGAGTAACCTTTTCTTAAAATATTCTTAAATCCGTAAGATATAAATTGAGTATCTGATTCTAATAGTTTTTTAAACGAGTCAATACTCTCACTATCATCTAGTGGTAAATAGTAATCTCTACTCTTTAAAGAAGCTGCTACTCCTTTATCTCCTAGATAGATTGCTACTTTCTCATTAGAAGATAACTTTTTAAAAATTTCTTCACCTTTTAAAACGAAAAATCCTTTTTCATCCGAAACTGTTGTTTGGGCTGGAGCTGTAAAATTAAATAATCCTAACTGCATTCCGCCGCTTACCGGAGTCGAAGCTACAACCTTCTCTTTCTCTGGCTCTATATTCAATGTCATTTGTGGTTCAGTTTTTTCTTCAGATAAGATTTGTGAATTTTCTGTATTTACTAGATTTTCAAGCCCTAACTTTTTTATCAGAGATTTGAACTCTAACATCTTAAAGAACTCCAGCAATCTTACATTATCTCTTTTATATTCTAACTCTTCATCTTTTAAATCCAAATGTATATATTGGATAGTAGCTAACTCTCTACTTAAAAACGCCATCTCTTTATCTTCAATTAAATTATTTATTAATGATTTTCCAATCCCCGGAAGTTCTGTTAACGAATCTATATTTTCATATATTCCCTCTAAATGACCATATTTTTCTAACATAGGTATAGCTTTTTTTGACCCTATCTTTCTAACACCCGGTATTCCATCACTCGTATCTCCAATTAATCCAAACAGATCAGGTATCATATCTGGTTTTACACCTAGCTGTTCGATTACATCTGCTTCAGTTCTAAGTATTTTTAAACCTCCGCCATCTCCCTTTCCTAAAAGAGCTATATTTACATGGTCGTTTAAAATTTGAGATAAATCCTTATCTCCTGTTATCACATACGACTCAATTCCTTTCGCTGCTAAATCTTTAGCCAAGCTCCCAAGTACATCATCTGCTTCATAGCCATCTATTTTAAATTTTTTTATTCCAAAACAATCTAAAAGTTCCTCTATTCTTGGAATTTGAACTACTAAATCCTCAGGGGCTGCATCTCTTTTTGCTTTATAATCCTTAAACATCTCACTTCTTTTTAGAGTCGCTCTTTTAACATCAAACGCAGCTCCTATATAATCAGGTTCTAACTGGTTTATTACACTTAATAGTGTATTTATAAATCCATAAACTGCTCCTGTCGGCTCATTTTTAGTTCTAAAATTAAGATTTCCATAAAAAGCTCTGTACATTATTGCACTTACATCTAATAAAACTGCTTTTTTCATCTTTATCCCCTTTCATTCTTTTTACATTTTTCATATTATTATACCATACAGACTACCTTTATAAAAAAAATTATTTTATAAATAAATATTATTTTTTCTATTTTTCTGTTATAATTTGAATGTATAAACTAAAATATAGGAGGTATTTATGAATCTAGTTGTATTAATCGGACGTTTAACTAGAGATCCTGAACTTAAATTTGGACAAAGTGGTAAAGCTTACTCAAGATTTAGCTTAGCTGTTGACAGACCTTTTTCTAAAGGTGAAGCAGATTTCATCAACTGTGTCGCTTTCGGAAAGACAGCTGAACTTATTGGTGAGTACCTAAGAAAAGGAAGAAAAGTTGCTGTTAACGGTAGACTTCAAATGAATAGATATGAAGTAAATGGAGAAAAAAGAACTAGTTACGATGTACTAGTTGAAAGTATGGAGTTTGTTGAAGGAAGAGGAGAGGCTTCTCCATCAAACGACTTCGCACCAACACCATCATACTCAGCACCAAGAGCTGCTGAGGCACCATCAAAAGATGACTTCGGTGGATCATCTTTCGATGAGGACGAATTCCCGTTCTAATAATTAAATAATTTATAAACTACTAGGGGTGCCTTCGGGCTGAGATTTTACCCTTAGAACCTGATCTAGTTAATACTAGCGTAGGGAAGTAGTCTTAACACACATTTATCTTCTATAATTGTGTTCTAAAAGCTATTTTCCTAATTTTTTGGAAAATAGCTTTTTTTATTTTAAAGAATTTTACAGGAGGATTTTATGTTTTCAAAAGAGTTATATTTAAGTGCAAAAGATATCTGGGATAGCTACTACGAGCATCCATTTGTAAAAGAGATTGGAGAAAACTGTTTAGACAAAGAAAAATTTAAGTTTTATATTATTCAGGATTACCTATACCTTTTAGAATATGCAAAACTTTTTGCTCTAGGGGTTATAAAAAGTAAAAATGAAAATGATATGAAAAAGTTTGCAAAACTTACAGATGGAATCTTAAACTCTGAGATGGGAATACATAGAGTTTATATGAAAAAATTAGGCATTACTGAAGAGGATATTTCGAGAGTGAAACCAACTTTAGATAATGTATCTTACACTAGTTATATGCTTTCAGTTTCACATTGTGGAGATATAAAAGAGATTGCTGTTGCTGCTCTTTCATGTATGTGGAGTTATAAAATGATTGGTGATAAATTAAAGGAACTTTATGGAATCGAGCAAGATTTTTATGGGGATTGGATTAAAACATATTCATCATCTACCTATGAAGAACTTACAAATTGGAATATTGAAATTGTTGAAAAATATTGTGCAAATATCTCTGAAGAGGAGAAAGAGCATCTAAAAACTATATTTATCAACTGTAGTATCTACGAGTATAAATTCTGGGATATGTCATATAAGGGGTCTCATTAAAATGGATATTCTTAATGTTAGCAATCTTACTTTTAATTATAATGATGAACTTCCGATTTTAAAAAATCTATCATTTAATGTTAAGAATAACGAACTTATCAGTATAGTTGGTGGCAGTGGTTGTGGAAAATCAACCATCATAAAACTTTTAGCAAATATTGAAACTCCAACTAACGGAGATATATCTATAAATAGTATCTCGTACATGCCTCAGTCGGATACTTTGCTACCTTGGAGAACCATTCTTCAAAATATTCTTCTTCCAATTGAGATTGAAAAGGGTGATCTGATTAAAGAAAAAGAAAACGCTTTAAATCTTTTAAAAAGATTTAATCTTTTATCCTATGCTGACAACTATCCAGATGAACTTTCTGGTGGAATGAAACAGCGTATATCTTTAATAAGAACTCTTATGAACAAAGGAGAGCTTTTACTTTTAGATGAGCCATTTTCTGCTCTTGATGCCATCACTCGTGAAGATTTACAAAAGTGGCTTCTAAATAGTCTAACTACTCTTCAAAAAAGTATGATCTTTATTACTCATGATATTGACGAGGCTATGTTTTTATCTAATCGTATATTAGTTTGTAAGGAAAAACCAATTTCATCATTTGATGAGTTTACAGTTCCTAAAAATATGACATTTGAGGAAAAAGCAAAGTTAAAAAAAGAGATTCTAACATCTGTGAAGGGAGTTGACAATGAAAAAATTTAATCCTGGAACACTGTCTATACTAATATTTTTTATGTGCTGGGAGGTTTTAGGAAAAGCTATAAATAAAGCATATATTCTTCCAACTCCTTTAAATATTCTTATTAAAATATGGACTTTAAAAGAGAGTCTTTTTTTAACTCATCTACCCGCTACTTTAACAATAGCCGTTACTGCATCTATCTTGACTTTAATATTAGGAGTTACTTTGGCTATTGCTATGGATTTTAATAAGATAGTTTATGACTCAATCTATCCTTTGATTGTCACGAGTCAAACTATTCCAATCACAGCTTTAGCACCTATTTTCATCTTATGGTTTGGTTATTCTATTTGGAGTAAAGTTATTGTTTCTGTAATAATCTCATTTTTCCCAATAACCATAACTATATACAACGGATTCCAAAACATCGAAAAAGATGAGATTAATTATTTCAAAAGCTTAAAAGCTACAAAAATACAGATTTTCTTCAAACTGAAACTACCTAGAGCACTTCCAAATTTTTTCTCAGCTTTAAAGATGAGTGTTCCTTTAGTTTTAATAGGATCTGCAATTGGTGAATGGCTTGGAGCTACTTCTGGACTTGGATATTTCAGTAAAAGAATGATGTCTCAACTTGATGGAGCTGGAGTATTTGCTCCTATTGTAATCATCTCTCTTTTAGCAATTATTTTGGTTAGAATGATTACTAGCTTAGAAAACAAAATTTTACATTGGAGGAGAAAATAATGAAAAAACTACTGACTTTATTTATTTTAACAACTCTATTTTTAAGTTGTAACTCAAAAAATTCAGAAAAAACTAAAAATTTGAAAGAAGTTTCTATAATTTTAGATTGGTATCCTAATGCTGTTCACTCTTTTTTATATACTGCAATTGAAAAGGGATATTTTGAAGAGGAAGGAATAAAACTTAATATTATATATCCATCTTCGCCATCTGATTCTCTAACTTTACCAGCTGCAAAAAAAGCTGATATTGGAATATCTTATCTAAATAGTGTCGTTATAGCGAAAACAAACGAAGATGTTCCTATAAAATCTTTTGGAGCTGTTCTTCAAAGATCTGTAAATACAGTTATCTCTTTAAAAGAAAAAAATATAACATCTCCTAAAGATTTTGAAAATAAAATTGCTGGAACAAGCGGTGGTATCTTGTCCGAAACATACCTTAACTCTATGATGAAATTTGAAAACTTAGACCCTAAATCTCTAAAAATAATCGATGTTGGCTTTGAACTTCTAACTGCAATGATAACAAATAGAGTTGATTTTACAATCGGAAATATGGTTAATCACGAGGTTCCTGTTATAAAAGAGAAGGGAATTGATATAAATTACTTCCTAATAGATAATTTTGGTATTCCTCAAGCTTATGAACTCATCTTAGTTGCAAATGAAGAACTTTTAAATCAAAACAAAGACAGCTATGAAAAAGTTTTAAAGGCTATGAGAAAAGGATTCTACGACGTGCAAAACAACCCCGAAGAAGCTTTAAAACTTTTACTTTCAAAACAAGCTGTAGAACAGTTTCCTCTGAGTGAAACTGTTGAGAAAGAAAGCTTAGAGATTCTGTTGCCAATTATGGAAACTGAAAATGCCAAATTCTTAGATCAAAATGAAAATATTTGGGAAAATAATATAAACTGGTTATATGAAAATGGTATTATTCAAAGAAAATTACCTGCTAAAAATTTTATATATCAATTTTAGTTTTTTTAATATATAATACCCTTTAGAATGAAAATTTGGAGGGATTATTTTGAAACAACTTCGCTCTTTATGGAGAGAAAACAAAAATGAGATTTTATCAATTTTTACAATTGCTTTACCTACTATTGTCGATATGTTCGTACAAACATTACTTGGCTTCTTCGACTTAATCATGGTTGGAAGACTAGGTCCCGAAGCAATCGCTTCAGTAGGACTTGGAACTGCACCTATCTTAACTGTAATACCAATATTCTTTGCTATAAGTGTTGGAACTACAGCTATGGTTAGTAGAGCATACGGAGCTAAAAACTACTCTGAGGCTCGAGATGGCATGAGTCAAAGTTTAATTTTAGGAATTCCTGCCGCTCTTATTGTCACAGTTGCATTTATCATTTTTGGAAAAAACATTTTAGAACTTATCAGTAAAAACCAACCTATTGGTGATGCTTTAAGTTACTTAAAAGTTGTTTCTTTAGGAATTCCATTCCTATGTTTCAATATCATTTTCTCTTATGGGTTTAGATCTATAAGTAAATCGAAGATTCCAATGATTAACAACACTATAAGTATTTTCTCTAATATCCTTCTTAACTACATATTTATTTTTGTATTAAATCTTGGAGTTTTGGGAGCTGGAATTGCAACTACAATATCAAGAGGAGTAGTTACACTTATTTTCTCTTTCCTTATTATATATAAGAGAAACTATTGCATTGCTTTAACTAAAAAAGATTTCAAAATAAAAAAAGAGGTTTGCAAAAGACTTATAAAAGTTGGGTTGCCATCAGCTGGTGAACAAAGTATATTTAGAATTGGAATGCTTATATTTGAAGCTATGGTTATAAACTTAGGGACACTTCAGTATGCAGCACATAAAATTGCCCTTACAGCTGAATCATTCTCTTTCAATTTAGGATTGGGATTCTCAGTTGCTGGAACTGCTCTTGTTGGTCAACATCTTGGAGCTAAAAAATACCAAGATGCTAAAAAAGCTGGTTATCTAAACATGTTTTTAGCTATGTTTGTTATGACTGCATTTGGATTTATCTTTATGGTATTCCCTAAATTTGTTATATCTATGTTTACAAAAGAACAAAACATTGTTCCTATGGCTAGTTCTGCACTTAGAATAGTTTCAATAGCTCAACCGATACTTGCAGTATCTATGGTCTTAAGCGGTGCTTTAAGAGGTGCTGGTGACACTAAATCTGTTCTTTGGATAACATCTTTAGGAATGTTTCTTATAAGAATCCCTATGACATATCTTTTCCTTTATGTATTTAACTTTGGATTGAATGGTGCTTGGATGGTTATGATTATAGATTTAACTTACAGAGGAATTGCTTGTTTATACAGATTTAGACAGGGAAAATGGAGATATATAGAGGTGTGATATGATAATACAAATTTTTGGTAGAAAAAACTGCAATGAAACTAAAAAAGTTCAAAGATTTTTTAAAGAGAGAGGAATCAAGTTTCAATTTATTGATCTTATTGAAAAAGCCCCTTCTAAAAAAGAATTAGAAACTTTTTTAAGATATTTTGATATCGAAGAGCTATTAGATAAATCTAGTAATGAATATAAAAAAAGAAACTTAGAATACATGGTTTATGATACTGAGGAACTTCTTTTAGAAAGTCCTGTTCTATTTAAAACTCCTATTATTAGATGGGATAAAGGTGTTTCTTTAGGTTATTCTCTTGACGAACTAAAAAAAATGTCTTAATTTTAAATTTTAATAAAAAAAGGAACCTGCTGAAATTTTTTCAGCGTGGTTCCTTTATTTTTTATACTGCTCTAAAGCTTTCTCGTATTTATTTTTAAACCACTCTCTCAATTCAATCGGCTCTAAAATCTCTACCTCATCTAAAAAGAAACTAAAGTATCTTTTAGCTTTCTCTTCAGAGCACTCTAAGATATATTCATTTAAATTTTTTTGAATAACTTTAGGCCGATTTGTTTGAAGCTCTTTAAACAGATTTTCTCCAGAGTTTGTTAATCTTATCTTTACTTTTTTCCCAAAAGAAATAAATGGATCGAAATCCTCTTTCATCCTTTGAACAAAATCGATATCTCTTATTTTAAAATTGCTATTTTTTGTATAAACTGAATCTATATATTTTATTCTATAATTTTTCCACAATTTTTCTTTTAAATTATAACAAAACAGATAATTTGCAACCTCTAACTTAGAACTCTCAATCAAATATGGTTCAACCTCAATGCTCTTACCATCTCTGAAGTTTACTTTTATCAATTTTCTCTCGGCAATAGAATCATTAATTCTCTCCACTTTTTCCTTAAAAAGGAAAAGCTCTCTTTTCTTTTTACAATTTTCAGAGTAATCAGTTAAAATCTCTCTAAAAAATTCTGATTCATTTTGAATCCTGTTTTCCTCTAAAAAGTTATAATATCCTCTAAGATTTTTTTTGTTTAAATTGAACTGTATAACTGAAGTTTCATTTTTATCAACCTCAACTTCTAGCTTTGTATAATCCTCTTTTGCATACTCTTCATATAGATAATTCAATAATGTATTTTTTTTTATAAAAAATTCTTCAATATCACTCTCTAATATTTCAGCTATTCTTTTTGGTAATGTTACTCTTATTTTCTTTTCCATAAATCACTCCAATAGAATCTTTCTCAAAAATAATTATATCATACAAATAACAGTTTTTTTAAATAAATATTTGTGATACTATTATATTATCATGTTCCATGGGAGGTACTTTTTTGGATGTAATCTATGAAATAAAACAAAAATACAATAGTTTTTCCTCTAAAGAAAAAGAGATTGCTAACTATATCCTAGAAAATAAAAATAATATTGAAAATATATCTATCACAAATTTATCAAAAGCTATTGGAGCTTCAACCTCAACTATTACAAGATTTTCAAAAAAAATAAATTGTGAGAGTTTCGTTCAAATGAAGATGAAGCTGAATACTCAATCTGCAAACTCTTCTAATAAAGAGGAGGATATCTTTTCTGCTGTTCACGATTATTATACAGAGGTTGTTGAAAAAACAAATCAACTTCTTAATAAAGAACTCATTCTAAAAGTTATTGAAGATATTAAAAACGCAAAAAAAATATATATCTATGGAGTTGGGAGTTCTGGTTTAAGTGCCCAAGAGTTTATGCAAAGACTTTTAAGAATGGGATTCAATGTCTCTTCTATCACGGATTCACATATGATGATTATAAATAGTGCCATTTTAAAAGAAAGTGATCTTGTTATTGGAATCTCTATCTCTGGAGAAACTAAAGAACTTGTGAATTCTTTTAGAGTAGCTCAAAAAAATGGTGCTAAAACAATTGGAGTCACTAGTTTACCTAATAGTAGCTTAAAAGATTTTTCTGATAATTTAATTCTAATCTGTGCATCTAATTTTATAAATAAAAGAGATTTTATAAATACACAATTCTCAACTATGTATCTCTTTGATTTAATTTCGACTATTTTATTAGAGGATTCAAATCTAAGAGAGAAAATGCAACTTACCATTGAAGCAATTTTAAAGTAAAAACTTTAAATAATTGAAGTATCTATGAAAAAAGACCGAATCATTTTCATGATCTGGTCTTTCTTCAGTTTATGATTTTTTCCACCCCATTACAAACTCTTTATCCTTAAATTCATACTTCATTTTGTTTACATTTTCAAATTTTTACTATTTTTTCGAAAACATCATATCTCTCAATTCATTTCCAACTAACTCGATCTTATCAGTTTTACATCTATTTCTCATCGTTTTTAAAACTGGATATCCAGTCTGACCTTCCAAGATAAAATCTTTTGCAAATCTTCCATTCTGAATATTCTCTAAAACCTCTTTCATATTTTCTCTACTCTCTTTTGTAACAATTTTTTTACCAGTTACATAATCTCCATACTCAGCCGTATTAGAGATTGATTCTCTCATTGCCGCAAATCCCTTCGAATAAATCAAATCTACTATTAACTTCATCTCATGAACACACTCAAAGTATGCTAACTTCTCATCATACCCTGCATTTAAAAGAGTTTCATACCCTGCTTTCATAAGTTCTACTAATCCTCCACACAAAACAGCTTGCTCTCCAAACAAATCTGTTTCAGTCTCCTCTTTAAAAGTAGTTTCTAAAACTCCTAAATCTAAACAAACGCCTTTTGCCCAATCTTTTGCTAACTGCAAGGTTTCTTTTGATGGATCTTGATAAATTGAGATTAAAGCTGGAACTCCCTCTTTTTCTAAAAATTTCTCTCTAACTTTGTGCCCTGGAGATTTTGGGGCAACCATAAAAACATTTAAGTCTTCTCTTGGATTAATTTGTGAGTAATGAATATTAAATCCGTGAGCAAATCCTAAAAAGGCACCCTCTTTAAGTCCGTCTTTTAAATAATTTTTATATAGTTCCGGTTGATTTTCATCAGGTACTAAAAGCATTGCTACATCTGCAACTTCCGCTCCATTTTTCAAATTTAAAACTTGGAATCCATTTTTCTCTGCTTTATCCCAACTTCCACTATCCTCTCTTAAAGCTACACTGACATCATATCCACACTCTTTTAAATTTAGTGCGTGTGCATGCCCTTGAGATCCATATCCAAATACCACAACTTTTTTTCCTGATAAACTCATATAACTCTCCTCCTCAAAATTTTATTTTTTATTTTAAATCTCAATCCCTCTAGTCATTCCAGAAACACCTGTTCTGGCGAGCTCCAATATTTCAAAGTTTTTAATCAATTTTAAAAACCCATCTATTTTTCCTATATCCCCTGTCAACTCTAAAATCAAACTATGAAGTCCAACATCTACTACTGATCCTCTATAAATATCTAAAATTTGAAGTAACTCTTGTCGACTTTTAGAATCAACTTTGACCTTTATTAAAACCAACTCTCTAAAAACACTCTCTTTACAAAATGCTTTTATAAATTCAACATCAAATAATTTTTCAGCTTGTACAATTACTTGATTCAATGTATACTCATCCCAAAAACCTGTTATTGTCATTCGAACTGTTTCTTCTGGATATCCCTCTCCTGCAGTTATATTTTCAATATTTATTCCCCTTTTCTGAAACAATCCAGATATTTTATTCAAAACACCGGGTTTATTTTTCATAATCAAAAGAATTCTTTTTGCTTCCAATAATTACTCACCTCCGATTGTGTGCTCATAAGATTTTCCTGCTGGTATTATTGGATAAACATTATGATCATATGACATCTTAATGTCCAAAAGGTATGGTTTATCATTTTCTAAAAACTTTTTAATATTTTTTAATTTTTTTAGATTATCTATCCTTTCACCATCCACGAAATGAGCATTTCCCAATTTAACAAAATCTGGATTTATGTCCAAAATCACACTCGAATATCTTCTGTTATTGAAAAGCTCTTGCCATTGTTTAACCATTCCTAAAGCCCCATTATTAAATATCAATATTTTTACAGGCAGATTATATTGTCTTAATAAAATTAACTCCTGTTGATTCATCTGAAAACCACCATCTCCAACAATCAGTATCACTTTTTTATCTCTGTTTGCCACTTGTGCCCCTATTGCAGCCGGAAGTCCATATCCCATGGTTCCTGCTCCACCTGATGTGCAAAATTGAAATGGTTTTTTTATATCTAGACACTGAGCTGTAAACATCTGGTGTTGTCCTACATCTGTAACCACTATATAATTTTCATCTATAACTTCGTTTAAAACATTTAAAACTGCTAGTTGATTCAAGCACTCTTTTTCTATAAATTCATCTCTTTTTAAAGTCGTTCGCCACTCTTGAAAATTCTCTTTTAAATCTAATTTTAAAACTCTTTCCAATACCTCCTTTGCATCCCCTATAATAGGTAAGTCTACAACTATATTTTTATTCATCTCAGCTCTATCTATGTCTATATGAATTTTTTTTGAATTCGGTGAAAATTTTGTTTTATCTCCTACAATTCGATCATCAAATCTCATTCCAATAGCTATAAGCAGATCGCATTCATCAACAGCTCTATTAGCTTCTTTTAATCCATGCATACCAATCATTCCAAGATACTCCTCATCACTTCTATTAAATATTCCTAATCCCATAAGAGTGGAAACTATAGGAATTTTTATTCTATTTGCAAACTTTCTAACCTCATCGACACATCTACTATTTAAAATTCCACCTCCTACAATCAAAACTGGTTTTTTAGAATTCTTCAAATATTTTTCAAAGTCGAAAATCTCTTTCTCTGTGTATAACGATTTAAATTTTTTAATACTCTCCACTTCAATTTTTAAAAGTTCTTCAAATTGAGAATACTCCATCTCCTGCTCTTGAATATTTTTTGGGATATCTACTAACACCGGCCCTGGTCTTCCGTGCTTAGATAATTCATACGCTTCTTTCAATACCTTAGGTAACTCAAACAGACTCCTTACTAAATAGTTATTTTTTGTTATTGGTGATGTTATTCCAATAATATCACTTTCTTGAAAAGAATCTTTCCCTAAAGCTGCAGTTCCTACCTGACCTGTTATTGTCAAAATCGGAATCGAATCCATGTGTGCTGTCATAATACCTGTGACTAAATTTGTTGCTCCTGGTCCTGATGTGGCTAGGCAAACTCCTGGATTTTTTTTAGTTCTTGCGTATCCATCTGCACTGTGAACTGCTCCTTGCTCATGTCTTGCCATATAGTGATTTATTCCTTTGAAATCATACAATGCATCATAAATAGGAATTACGGCTCCCCCTGGATATCCAAAAATATCTGTAACCCCTAAATATTTTAGTGTCTCTAAAACTATTTTTGCTCCCGATATTTTTTCCACTTTCTCCTCCTATCTAGTTACTGCTCCTTCAGATGAATCTGAAACTAATTTTACATATTTTTGAAGCATTCTATTTTTTATATCTCTTTTTAAAAGTGTTGTACTCGCTTTTCTTTTTTCTATCTCCTCCTCTGATATCAAAAGCTCAACTCTATTTTTAGGAATATCTATCTCTATACAATCTCCATCTTCTACATAAGCTATAAGTCCTCCATCCGAAGCTTCTGGTGATATATGACCTATAGCAGCCCCTCTAGACCCACCAGAAAATCTTCCATCTGTTAGTAAAGCACAATACATATCTAATCCCATACCTACTAAAGCTGCTGTTGGTGATAACATCTCCCTCATTCCAGGCCCACCTTTTGGACCTTCATAACGAATGACTATTACGTCCCCCTTCTTTATTTTTCCGCTCAAAATACTTTCATAAGCTTCCTCTTCAGAATTAAAAACTTTTGCTTCCCCTTTATGTACTAACATGCTTTCATGAACCGCTCCTGATTTTACAACTGCACCCTTCGGAGCTAAATTTCCTTTCAGTATAGAGATTCCACCTGTATCAAAATATGAAGATTCAAAATCTCTAATTATATCTTTATCTAATATTTTTGCTTTTTCTGCAATCTCTAATATATTTTTTAGTAAAACTGTCTGATTAGATTTCAACAAATCTTTTTCTTTTAAAATTTTTAAAACAGCACTTACTCCCCCGGCTTCATCAAACTCCTCTATAAAATGTGAATTTGCTGGAGATAATTTAACTATCTGCTTTGTTTTTTTTGACACTTCATCAAACATATCTAGATTCAGTTTTACCTCACACTCATAAGCTATTGCTGGTAAATGAAGAGTTGTATTTGTCGACCCTCCAAGTGCCATGTCAACAAGAACTGAGTTATATAAGCTTTTTTCATTTATAATATCTCTCGCTCTAATATTTTTTCTAAATAATTCCATTACCTGAAATCCGGATTCTTTGGCTAATCTTTTTCTTTCTGAATATACACTGGGTACCGTTCCGTTCTTTGGAAGTGCTATTCCCAACGCTTCTGTTAAGCAATTCATCGTATTTGCAGTATACATTCCTGAGCATGATCCATATGTTTTACAAGTCTCGTGCTCCGCTTCATTCAATTCATTTACTGACATCTCTCCACTTTGAACTTTTCCAACATATTCAAACAGATCTGAAATCCCCACTTTTTTTCCTTTAAATTTTCCAGCCAACATTGGTCCTCCACCTATAAAAATTGATGGTAGATTTAATCTTACAGCTGCCATCAACATTCCTGGTACAACTTTATCACAACTAGGCATAAAAACAAGCGCATCAAAGGGCATTGCGTATGCTGTTGCTTCTATTGAATCTGCAATAAGTTCTCTTGTCGGAAGAGAGTTCTTCATCCCCTCATGCCCCATAGCAATTCCATCACAAATAGCTATTGTATTAAACTCCATCGGAACTCCTCCATTCATTCTTATTCCAGCTTTGACCTCCTCGACAAGATTTTTTAAATGAATATGACCTGGAACAATCTCATTATATGAATTTACGATTCCCACTTTGGGAAGCTCTAGCTCTCTCTCTGTTAATCCCATTGAATAAAAAAGTGCTCTATGTGGTGCTCTACTTAATCCTTTTGTTACAATCTCGCTTCTCATTTTGGCCTCCCTCAGTTTTAAAAATTTATAAAAAAAAAGAGCTTAAATCTATAGACTTAAGCTCTTAAAACTTCATACCTTTTGCTCAAGCCTTTATTTTTATAACAAAATAAGGCTTGAATATTTTCAGAGATATAACTCATCAAATCCAAACCCAAAAGCATATTATTATAATTATAGTTAACATGTTTTTAAATTTGTTCATGAGCTCCTCCTTCTTTAATTTTTTATAGATTCTATATCAATCTCTCTCAAATGTCAATATTTTTTTAATTTTTTTTAAAAAATAATTATATGTATTTTTTTTATTACTATTGTATTTTTTTTAGTTATATGTTATATTTATTGCATACACTAGAAAATAATTTTCATTTTTTCATCAATATATTCAAAAAAATTTTCAGGAGGGTTATCATGTTTAAAAATTTACAAAAAATTGGTAAATCGTTTATGCTTCCTATCGCTATTTTACCTGCTGCGGGATTACTACTAGGTATAGGTGGAGCTCTTTCTAATTCAAATACTGTTAATGCATATCCATTTTTAAACATTCCTTTTTTACAAGGAATTTTAAAAGTCATGTCAGCTTCTGGAGAAGTTATTTTTGCAAACTTAGCACTAATAATGTGTATTGGTTTAGCTATCGGTTTAGCAAAAAAAGACAAAGGAACTGCTTGTTTAGCTGGAGCTGTTGCTTTTCTTGTTATGAATGCATCTATAAAAGGATTAATTACAGCTTTCAATCCTTCTGTAGTCTCAATTGATACTGGAGTTGTCGGTTCTATTGTTATTGGTTCTATTGTTGCCTTTTTACATAATAGATATAGTAATGTAAAATTGCCTGCAGTATTAGGATTCTTCGGTGGTTCAAGATTTGTTCCAATTATCTCATCTTTTACTGCAATAGGTATCGGAATACTATTCTTCCTGACTTGGCCAACTTTTCAAAACTGGTTAACTTTTGCTGGTAAATCTATTGCAAGTTTAGGAATTTTAGGAACATTTCTTTATGGTTTTCTTTTAAGACTTAGTGGTGCTATCGGCTTACACCATATGATTTATCCCCTATTTTGGTATACTGAACTTGGTGGTACTGCTGAAATCGCTGGTAAATCTATTGTTGGAGCACAAAATATTTTCTTTGCACAATTAGCTGATCCAAATCACACTGGTTTATTTACAGAAGGAACTAGATTCTTTGCTGGACGTTTTGCTACTATGATGTTTGGTCTTCCTGGTGCTTGTCTTGCTATGTATAAGTGTGCTCCTCAAAATAAAAAAAATGCTGTTGGGGGATTATTCCTTAGTGGTGCAATTACATCTTTCATAACAGGAATAACAGAACCTATTGAATTTATGTTTTTATTTGTTGCTCCTTGGCTATATGGTGTTCATGCTTTCTTTGATGGATTATCTTTCCTTGTAGCTGATTTATTAAATATATCTATCGGAAATACTTTCTCAGGTGGATTAATAGACTTCACTCTTTTCGGAGTTTTACAAGGTAATGCTACTACAAACTGGATTTATGTTTTAATCGTTGGAGCCTTCTGGTTTGCTCTATACTATTTTACTTTTTCATTCTTAATAAAACGTTTTAATATTGCGACACCTGGAAGAGAAGGTGATGACCAAGAAATTAAAATTATCACTAAAGATTCTTTATATGAGACATCTAAAGAGATTTTAGCTGCTCTTGGTGGAAAGGAAAATATTGACGATATTGATGCTTGTATAACTAGACTTAGAGTTTCTGTCAAAGATGTTTCTAAAGTTGATAAAATCAAGATTAAGAATTTAGGAGCAACTGGTGTTTTAGAAGTTCAAGGTGGAATACAAGCTATTTTTGGAGCAATGGCTGATCCTATAAAACAAAAAATAAACGAAATCATAGAAAATAATTAAGGAGGAAATCAAGAAAATGAATAAAGGTCTTATTGTTTCATGTCAAGCGTTAGAGAGTGAACCACTACATAGTTCTTTTATTATGGGAAGAATGGCTGTTGCCGCTGAAATGGGCGGAGCAGTTGGGATTAGAGCTAATGGCGTAGAGGATATTTTAGAAATAAAAAAATTAGTTGATCTTCCTATCATTGGAATTATAAAAAAAGATTACGAAGGAATGGTTTCATATATCACTCCAACAGAAAAAGAATTAGAAGCTTTAATTGCAACTGATATAGATGTTATCGCTCTTGATGCAACTATAAATGCTGATATTGAGCTTTTAAAATCTTTAAAAATAAAGTATCCAAATCAAAAATTTATGGCGGATATCTCAACTGTTGAAGAGGGGATTCGTGCCGAAGAGTTAGGGTTTGATTTTATTGGAACAACTTTAGTTGGTTATACCGAGCATTCTAAAGGATTAAATAACTTTGATGTTTTAAAAGAACTTATAGCTAAATGTAAAAAACCTGTTATTGCTGAAGGGAATTTTGATACACCTGAAAAATCTAGGTCTGCTATGGAGATGGGTTCATATGCTGTTGTTGTAGGTGGAGCTATAACTAGACCTCAGCTAATCGCTAAAAAATTCAGCGATGAAATAAACAAAGTTAATTTCTAAAATAAAAAAAGAGGCTGACCAAAATGGTCAACCTCTTTTTTTCCTCTACCTTTAAAAGTTCAATTTGATTATTAATTTTTACTGATGAAATCTATAAACCTATCAATAGCCTCATTTAAAATCTCTTTATCCTTAACCAAAGATATTCTGATATAGTTATCCATTCCAAACGCAACTCCAGGAACAACAGCAACCCTCTCTTCTTCTAAAAGTTTTTGAGCAAACTCTAAAGAACCTAACTCAGTTATTCCATCCAATGAAATAAATATATATATAGCTCCTTTCGGTTCTATTGCAGATATATTTGCTTCTTTCAATTTTCTATATACTAACTGAGCACGCTGTTTATAAATTCCTACCTGTTCCGATATATCCTGACATTTTCTAGCAGCAATAAGAGCTCCTCTTTGAGATATAATGCTTGGTGATGTCACCGCATATTGATGAACTTTAACAAGATAATCTCTCAATTTTTTATGAGCTATAATATAACCAACTCTCCATCCTGTCAATGAATGAGACTTTGAGAATCCATTTACTAAAATTACATTCTCTCTGTATCTATCATCTAAAAACGTATTGTGATTTACATCAAAAACAAGCTCACTATAAACCTCATCACTTATTATGTAGATATGATTTTCTTTTACAAACTCTAAAATTTCATCTCTATTTTCTTTTGATATAACAACTCCTGAAGGATTTGATGGATAGTTTAAAATTATGGCTTTTGTTTTTGAAGTGACATATTTTTTTAAAGTTTCCACTGTCAATTCAAAGTTGTCTTTCGAAGTATCTACTTTTACTAAATTAGCTCCTGCTAAATTTATCAGAGGTTCATACCCTGGGTATACTGGTAGAGGTGCAATAACCTCATCACCTGGTAAAATAACAGTTCTAATTGCCGTTGATAATCCCTCTGTACTTCCAACTGTTATGATTATCTCATCTGATTTTACATCAACTTTATACTTCTCTCTATAAAATTTTGCAATCTCTTCTCTTAGCTCTATCATCCCACCAAGTTGCGGATAACCTAACTTCCCCTCTTGCATATACTCTATAGTTCCATCTATAACCTCTTTTGGCTGAGGCAAATCCGGCTCACCAATTGTTAAATTGATAAGCTCTTTCTCTCCACCTTCATACTCTCTACACGCTTCTGCTATTTTTCTAATAACAGATATCTCTATTTTATCTAAATTTGGATTTACTTTTAACATATTTTCTCCTCGAACTACTTTTTCATTAAAACCTCTGCAATCTGAATTGCATTCGTTGCTGCTCCTTTTCTTATGTTATCAGCTACAACCCAAAGATTTAATCCATTTTGGATACTAAAATCTTTTCTGATACGTCCAACAAAAACATCATCTTTTCCTGTTGCTGACGCAGCTAAAGGATAAATACTATTTTGTACATCATCCTCTAAAATTATTCCATCAAACTCTCTAAATTTAGCTTTTAACTCCTCTATATTAGGTTCTCTTTCCAACTCAACATTTATAGATACAGAATGCCCATTCATAACTGGAACTCTAACACAAGTTGCCGTCACAGGAAGCTCCCAATTACCTAAAATTTTACGAGTTTCGTTTATCATTTTCTCCTCTTCTTTTGTGTACCCATTTTCTAGGAAAGAATCTATCTGTGGCAAACAGTTATTCACTATTGGATGAGGATAAGTTTTTGGTGCCTCTCCTTTAAGTCCTCTCTCTAAATCCTCTATGCCTTTTATTCCACTTCCAGATACAGCTTGATAAGTTGAATAAACAACTCTTTTTATTCCATAAAGATCATTAATCACTTTTAAAGGAACAACCGATTGAATCGTTGAACAATTTGGATTAGCTATTATACCTTTATTTTTAAATATATCCTCAGGATTTACTTCTGGTACAACTAAAGGAACATCCTTATCCATTCTCCAAGCACTACTATTATCAACCACAACTACACCTTTTTCACTCGCAATAGGCGCAAATTTTTTACTAATATCTCCTCCTGCTGAAAATAGTGCTATATCTATATCCCTATCGAAACTATTTTCAGTTAGCTCCTCTATAACTAAAGTTTTTCCTTTAAAAATAACCTCTTTTCCTGCTGAACGAGCTGATGCAAATAGATATAAATTATCTATCGGTAAATCCCTCTCCTCTAAAACTTTTAAAAATGTTCCTCCAACTAATCCACTCGCTCCAACTATCGCTATATTATACATTGCTTTATCCTCCTATTATATTGAAAATACTTCTGCTAGTCTTTCTACTACTTTTACCGCTTCATCCTCTTTTATGATTAACGATATTGAAATCTCTGATGTTGTACACTGATAAAACGCTGCATCTATATCTGCTAAAACTTCAAATACTTTTGCTGCTACTCCAAAGTTGCTTATCATTCCTATTCCTACTAAAGATATTTTTACAACTCCCGTTCTTTTTGTAACTTCTATTGCAGGAATCTCTTTTCTAATATCCTCTAATGAGTTATTTAGAAAGTGATCATCTGTTAAAGGACAAGTGAATCCTATACTTCCTTTTATATTCTGAACCTCATTTTGTGATATCATATCTACATTTACACTATGCTTTGCTAGATTATTAAAAACAGTAGCTACATTTTTAGGTACTCCTGAAAAATTCTCTAGATTTACCATTATAACATTTTTATTTATAGATATTCCAGTCACAGCTTTTTTCTCTATTATCTCATTGCTATCACAAATATATGTACCTGTTTCAACCCCTAAAGTTTGCCCAACATATATTCTAACTCCATACTTTTTTCCTATCTCAACCGCTCTTGTCTCCATTACACCAGCTCCTAAATTTGCCATCTCCATCATCTCCTCGTATGAAATTTTTTCTAGTTTTTTTGCATTTTTATAAACTCTAGGATCTACTCCAAATATTCCGGTAACATCTGTATAAATCTCACAATCACATTTTAAAGCTGCTGCCAAAGCTACAGCACTCGTATCTGATCCTCCTCTTCCAAGAGTTGTTACATCACCATTATCATTTATACCTTGAAACCCCGCAACTATAACTACTTTTCCATCTTTTAGATGTTTTTCTATTCTATCTATCTTTATGCTCTCTATCTTATTTTTTGTATGAACTCCACCAGTTCTAATTCCTGCTTGAGCTCCTGTTAAAGATATTGCCTTACACCCCTGCTCTTTTAAAGCCATACTCAAAAGAGATGTTGTTTGCTGCTCTCCTGTGGATAAAAGAGAATCTAGTTCTCTTACATCAGGGGTATCCGATATCTCCTTAGCTAACTTTATAAGTGCATCCGTTGTCTTACCCATTGCTGAAACTACAATTACAACTTCATCACCCTCTTTATAATTTTTAGCTATATCCATAGCTATATTTTTTATTTTTTCTGTTGTTGCAACTGAACTTCCACCAAATTTTTTTACTACTCTCATTAGTTCCTCCTCCGATGACATTATAATAAAAAAAACGATAGTCAAAAAAATAACTATCGCCTGAAAAACTCATTTCAACTATGTTAGCTTAAAATAATAATCTACGATAGCACAACACCATTTCGGTGACAGTTGTATAAATCTTCTTTATACACCCAGCTCATCTTTCTAGTAGAAAAAGTTGAACTTCGGCGAACTTCCCTTTCAACAAACCTCTCTGACCTACTAAATCTTAGTTTGTTTACTTTTGAATTTCGCAACCTCTATCAAAATATTAATTTAAGGTAGAATATCATTTTTTTTTTAGAATGTCAAAACTTTTTTCTTAGTAAGGCTTCAATCTTAATTGGTAGACCAAATAGATTTATAAATCCTTCTGCATCTTGTTGGTTGTAAACACTATCTTTTTCAAACGTTGAATACTCCTCTGAGTACAATGAAAATGGTGATGTTGTTCCTGCTAAAATTATATTTCCTTTATACAATTTTAATTTCACTTCACCTGTCACAAACTCCTGTGTAACATCTACAAAAGCTGAAATAGCTGCTCTTAAAGTTGTAAACCACTGTCCATTATAAACTAATTTTGAAAAATCGTGAGAAAGTTTTACTTTCTCTTGGTAGGTATCTTTATCTAAACACAATCTTTCTAACTCTTCATGTGCAAAGTATAAAATTGTTCCTCCTGGCGTTTCATAGACTCCTCTAGATTTCATTCCAACCAGTCTATTTTCAACCATATCTAAAACACCAATTCCATGCTCTGATCCTATTTTATTAAGTTTTTTTATGATTTCAACACCTGATAACTTCTCTCCATTTAAAGCTACTGGAACTCCTTTAATAAACTCTAAAGTTATATATTCACTCTTCTCGTTTGCAGCTTCTAAAGTTTTTACCCACTGTAAAACATTTTCAAAATTTGGCTCTTTTGATGGATATTCCAAATCAAACCCTTCGTGACTCACATGAAAAAGATTCTCATCTCTACTGTATGGAGATTTTTTATGAAATGGAAGAGTTATCCCTTTTTTCTCTAAATATTCTATCTCCTCCTCTCTAGATTTTATATCCCAAATACGCCACGGTGCTATTACCTTTAAAGATGGATCAAGAGCCTTTATAGCTAATTCAAATCTAACCTGATCATTTCCTTTTCCTGTTGCCCCGTGCGAAATATATTTCGCTCCTTCTTTGTGTGCTATCTCTACTAAGGCTTTTCCTATTACTGGTCTTGCCATAGAGGTTCCTAATAGGTATTTATTTTCATATATTGCACCAGCTTTCAGAGTTGGAAATATATAATCATTTACAAACTCCTCTACTTTATCCACCAAATAAAATTTTGATGCTCCTGTCACATAAGCTTTCTCTTCAATGGCTTTAAAATCCTCTTTTTGTCCAACATCCACAGCAACAGCTATAACCTCGTAATCATAATTTTCCTTTAACCAAGGTACTATAACCGATGTGTCTAATCCCCCAGAGTACGCTAAAATAACCTTTTCTTTCATTAATATCCTCCCTAGTTAAAATATTTTATAATAAGTTTGTCGTAAGTTCCCTCTTCTTTTATCTCTTTTAAAGCTTTATTTATCGATTCTACAAGCTCTTTTTTCCCTTTAGCAACAGCTATAGCATACTTCTCCTCTTCTGCATCAATTTTTACAACTTTCAACCCTTTATTTTGTGATATATAGCTTCCTGCTGGTGCTGAATCAAGAATCATAGCGTCTATCTTTCCAGAACTTAAAGCCATGATTGCACCCGGTGCTGAATTGTATTGGATTTTATCTATACCCTCAATTTTTGAAACCATCAAATCTCCCGTATATCCTAATACTACTCCCACTTTTTTCCCTTTTAATGCATCTAGATTTGCAATAGTTGAATCCTTTTCAGGTACTATTATCACTTGATTAGCTACAAAATAATCATCTGAAAAATCTACAAACTTTTCTCTTTCAGCTGTCATAGTCATTCCAGCAATGACTAAATCCAATTTATTTGTCTGAAGTGCTGGAAGCAGTCCATCAAATGTTATGTTTTTTATTTTTATCTCCTTTCCTATTTTTTCTCCGACCTTATTTATTAAATCAATATCAAATCCAACTATCTCACCATTTTCCATATATTCAAATGGTGCAAACTCCGCATTTGTTCCCACATATAAAACATCATTTCCAAAACCTAAAACTCCCATAATACAAAATAAAACTACTGATAACATCTTTTTCATAATACTTACCTCCTAATTTTTATTTTTTATATATTTTATTTTTGAGTATAAAAAAAGTCAGTGCTATCAAAACACTGACTCAAAATACAATTGTAACTTTATAGAATAATAAAAAATCTATAGCATAACAACATTAATGAGATTGTTTTTTAGGGCACACAAAAATATATTCTTTTTGTTAATTCTAGTTTGTGTCCTTAAAATCCTTCTCATAGTCATCTGCTTTCCTCCTTTAATTTTTTATTTGAAATGATAATATCAGATTTGATGTGAAAATGTCAATCTTTTTTTGAAAAAATTTTTTCACTTTTTTTATTTTTATTTTTATTTATACAGTATATTTTTTTAATTCTAATTCTATATAGAATATATTTTATTTTTATGACTTTATGAGGTAATAAATTACTGTTCTTAAATATATTTTATTTACTGGAGGAGATTATGTTAAATCAAGAAATTTTCAATGCGATGACTATTAAATTAACTGCTGCTGATATTCCTTTAGAGATTCAAAAATTTGATCCTAAAATAAGAAGAGCTCCTAAAAGAGTTGTTCACTTAGAAAAAGATGAAATTGCACTTGCTCTTAAAAATGCTCTTAGATATATTCCTGAGGAGTTTCATGAAATGCTTGCTCCTGAGTTTTTAGATGAACTTAAGACTTATGGGAGAATATATGGGTATAGATTTAGACCAACTGGAAATATCTATGGTAAACCTATATTTGAATACAAAGGAAACTGTACCGATGCTAAAGCTATCCAAGTTATGATTGATAATAACCTTGATTTTGACATCGCTCTTTATCCTTATGAACTTGTTACTTATGGTGAAACAGGACAAGTTTGTCAAAACTGGATGCAATATAGATTAATTAAAAAGTATCTTGAAAATATAACAATGGATCAAACTCTTGTTGTAGCTTCAGGTCACCCGACTGGACTTTTTAAATCTCATCCTTCATCTCCTAGAGTTATAATAACTAATGGTCTTATGATTGGAGCTTTTGATGACTATGATAACTGGGCTAGAGGAGCTGCCCTTGGAGTTGCTAATTATGGACAGATGACAGCAGGTGGATGGATGTATATCGGTCCACAAGGAATTGTTCATGGAACTTATTCAACAATCTTAAACGCTGGTAGACTTTTCTGTGGAGTTCCTGCTGATGGTGACTTAAGAGGAAAACTTTTTGTTACGTCAGGTCTTGGTGGAATGAGTGGAGCTCAAGGAAAAGCTACTGTAATTGCTAAAGGGGTTTCTATTATTGCAGAAGTAGATCTATCTAGAATTCAAACTAGATTAGAACAAGGATGGATAAACAAATTCCTTTCTACTCCAGCTGAAGTTTTCACTTTAGCAAAAGAGAAAATGAATTCTAAAACTCCATATGCCATAGCTTATCAGGGTAATATTGTAGATTTATTAGAATACGCTGACAAAAACAACATTCATATAGATCTTCTATCTGATCAAACTTCTTGTCATGCTGTTTACGATGGAGGATATTGTCCTGTTGGAATAACATTTGAAGAGAGAACTAGACTTCTAGCTGAAGACAGAAAAACATTTAGAAAATTAGTTGATGAAACTTTAGAAAGACACTATAATGTTATTAAAAGTTTAACTAGTAAAGGTGTGTATTTCTTTGATTATGGTAATAGCTTCCTAAAATCTATATATGATATAGGAATTAAAGAGATTTCAAAAAATGGAAGAGACGATAAAGGTGGATTTATATTCCCATCATACGTTGAAGATATTTTAGGTCCTGAATTATTCGATTATGGATATGGTCCTTTTAGATGGGTTTGTTTATCTGGAAAAAAAGAGGATTTACTTAAAACTGATGCTGCCGCTCTAGAGTTAGTTGATCCAAATAGAAGATACCAAGACAGAGATAACTATGTTTGGATTAAAGATGCCGACGAAAATGGCCTTGTTGTTGGAACTCAAGCTAGAATATTCTATCAAGATGCTATGAGTAGAACTGCTATAGCTTTAAAATTCAATGACATGGTTAGAAAAGGAGAGATTGGTCCTGTTATGTTAGGACGTGATCATCATGATGTATCTGGAACTGATTCTCCATTCAGAGAAACTTCAAACATTAAAGATGGAAGTAATATCATGGCTGATATGGCAACTCAATGTTTTGCCGGAAATGCAGCTAGAGGAATGACTATGATTGCTCTTCACAATGGTGGAGGAGTAGGGATAGGGAAATCTATCAATGGTGGATTTGGAATGGTCCTAGATGGAAGCAAGAGAGTAGATGAGATCTTATCTACAGCTATGCCTTGGGATGTTATGGGAGGGGTTGCAAGAAGAGCTTGGGCAAGAAACCCACACTCTATTGAAACAGTTATCGAGTTTAATAACAATAATCTTGGAACTGATCACATCACACTACCATATATTGCTAGTGAAGACTTAATTAATAAACTATTAGATAAATAACAGGAGTGAGTTATGTACTGGAATGGAAGAGTAGACGGTGAAGAGTTAGATGTTCTTAGAATTCATCAAGTTGTTAAAATTATGACTCTTGAAGAGTTAGTTAATGTGGACTTCGATGAAAAAAAAGTATGTTTTGTTAGTTTTAACTCGGATGAAGGTGTGAGAAGAAACTCTGGAAGATTGGGAGCTAAAGATGGATGGATTCAAGTTAAAAAAGCTTTGTCAGGCTTTCCTATATTTAAAGAGAATCTAAAATTTTATGATTTAAAGTTTCCAATTGAAGTTGTTGGGCATGATCTTGAATCTGCACATACTGAATTAGCTAATATTGTTGCAGAACTTAAGAAGAGAAATTTCTTAGTTGTTCTTTTAGGCGGTGGACATGATATAGCCTTTGCTAACTATAGTGGTATTTTACAATACGCTTTAGAAAAAAATACAACCCCTAAAATTGGAATCATAAACTTTGATGCCCACTTTGATATGAGAGAGTACTCTAACGGAAGAAATTCAGGAACTATGTTTTTACAAATAGCTGATATATGTAAAGAAAAGAACCTTAATTTTGATTACAATGTTTTTGGAATTCAAAAATTCTCTAACACAAAAAGGCTTTTTGATAGAGCTGATCATCTTGGTGTAAAATACTATTTTGCAGAAGAGATAAGAACAATTCCTAACGATGAACTTTACTCTATTTTAAATAGGAATGACTATATTCATCTAACTTTATGTACTGATGTATTTCATATTACATCTGCACCAGGAGTTAGTGCACCTCAAACTTTTGGTGTAAATCCTAGAAATGCCTTACCACTACTTAAAACAATTGCTAGATATTCTAAAAATTTAACAATTGATGTTGCTGAAATCAATCCTACATTCGACTATGATGATAGAACATCTCGATTGATGGCAAACATAATATATGAACTTATTCTCTGTCATTTTGAATAGTATACTGGAGAGGATAAATTTTGAAAGAGTTATTTAATAGATTAAAATCTGAGTCGCTATTTCTTATAGCGACCCTTTTTGCTGCCTTGAGCAGTTTTATTTCATTACCAAAATTTTCATATATTGATACTCATGTATTGATGATACTTTTTAATCTGATGGTTGTTGTTGAACTCTACAAAAAAGAGAGTATTTTGGATTTTATAGCTATCAGTTTTTTAAAAAAGTATAATAATCAAAGAGTTATATGTGCTGCTCTAATATTTTTAGTTTTTTTCTTTAGTATGTTTTTAACTAATGATGTGGCACTTATAACTTTTGTACCTCTAACTATAATAATTGGAAAAAAATCAAATTTTTCAACTTTAAAAATTGTTATTTTAGAAACTATTGCTGCTAATTTAGGAAGTGCTTTAACCCCTATGGGAAGCCCTCAAAATATTTTTATATTTTCTAAATTTGCACCTTCAGCTATAGAGTTTTTTAAAATTACAATTGGAATATCATCTTTAGGTTTAATTATTCTTTTAGTTATTAATTTTTTTACACCAAAGGATCAGCTATATTTTGAGTTAGACATACCTATTTTGAATAAAAATTTAAATGTTTTATTTTCATCAACTATTTTTATTTTAGTTTTGATGAATATATTTTTTAAATTTCCAATAACCTATATAACTCTTTTAAATCTAACTTATCTTATTTTAAGAAAAGAAAATATTTTAAAAGAATTAGATTGGATTCTTTTGGCTACTTTTGTCAGCTTCTTTATATTTGTTGGTAATCTTTCTAATATAACTTTTATAAAAGAGATAATGACAAATTTACTGGCAACTGATTTAGGAATATATTTAACTGGAATCTTTATGAGTCAAATTATCAGTAATGTTCCTGCTGCAATTCTTATTTCTGGTTTCACAGCAGAATGGAAACCTCTTCTTATAGGAGTTAATATTGGTGGTCTTGGAACTTTAATCGCATCGTTAGCTAGTTTAATATCGTATAAACTATATCTTGATGAATATCCTGAAGATAAAAAAGAATATTTTAAGATTTTTTCAATTTTAAATTTTGCAATTCTAATTCTTTTAGGAAGTCTATTTATATTTTTCATCTAAAACAAAAGCCTAGCAAAAAGTATTTTTGCTAGGCTTTTAATTTAATAATATAAATCTATAATATTTATCTCACTCGTACTGTTAACTCTATACGGTATAAGCCATGAGCTAAATCCAGCACTCACAAGTGTATGAGTTTCCTCAAATTTTTTATATCCATGATAATTCTTATACATTTTTTTTACAATTAAATTATATGGAAAAAACTGTCCTCTATGTGTGTGTCCACAAAGCTCTAAATCAATTTTATTTAAAATTGCTTCCTCTATTGAATTCGGATTGTGATCTAGAAGGATTGTTGGTAAATCAGTATTTATTTTTTTTGTTAAATACGCAATTTTTTTTCTTCTTTTATTTGTAACATCATCTCTTCCAATTATATTTACTCCATCAACTGTTAAAACTTCATCTCTTAAAATTTTTATCCCCAAGTTTTCAATATATTTTATATTAGATTCAACTCCGCCTTGATATTCATGATTTCCAACAATAGCATAAATACCATATTTAGGCGTTACCCTTCTAAAACTATTTGAAAAATTCGATTTTATATCTCTACAACTATAATCTATTAAATCTCCACCTATCAAAAGAATATCTGGTTCCTCTTCAAACATTCGCTCTAACGAACGCTCTATATTTTTTTTATTAGTTAATGCAGATAGATGAACATCAGATATAAAAGCTATTCTCAACTTTTTACCTATATTATGATTTTTTAAATGAATCTCCATTTTTATTACTCTAGCAACTGAAAAGTTGTAATAAGAAAAAACAAAAAATATCGGTAAAACTATAAAAGCTACAGTTAACATATCAAATTTAGTTAAGTTGTAAAAATGATTTACAACTCCTAGTATAATCAATAGAAAAAATATATAGTGAGTTATAAAAATATAGTTACCCAAAAATCTTCCTAAAAAAATATTTCTTCTAAAATAACTACGTCTTAAATATATAATTGGTAAAATTGCTAATAAAAACATAAAATTTACTAAAAACAATCGTTCCATAGATCTCTCCTCTTTAGATAAAGTGACTTACGAAAGCTTTCAACCCCATTAAAACTAAAATTCCTCCACCTAGATATTCTGTTTTATAACTTATTAGATGCCCCATCTTATGTCCTAAGAAAACTCCAATTGAAGCTATAAAGAAAGTTATTATTCCAATTATTTCTATCGAATAATATATATCTAAATTTGGAACCAATGAGAATGAAAATCCAATAGCCAAAGCATCAATACTTGTAGCAAACCCTAATAAAAGTAAATTCGACACCATATCGCATTTACCTTTCTCTTCGCACTCTTGCTCCTGCCATCCATCATAAATCATTTTCCCACCAACAAATAATAATAGTATTGTTGTTACAATATAATCATACTGCGATATTTTTTCTGCAAAAACTCCACCTATTCTCCATCCAATATACGGCATCAAAGCCTGAAATCCTCCAAAAACAAGTGCAATTCTAAATATGTTCCTTTTTTTTAATCTCTTCATTGCCAATCCCTCTGTCAATGAAACTGCAAATGCGTCCATAGCCAATCCTATAGATATTAATACTAGTGATAACGTGTCCATATCTTCCTCCAAATTAGTTTTGTCAATTTACATTATACATTTTCCTCGGAATTTTCTCAATTCCTTTGAAAAATTTCTTAAAAAAAAAGAGAGAAATAAATTCTCTCTTTCAAAGTTATTGATTAAGATACAACCAAATTTAAAACTGATAATGCACCGATTACCCAAAGTGTTAAATTTATTTTCTTTATCTCTCCCGCAGCTACGTGAGTTATTATATAAGCAACAAATCCAAAGCTTAATCCAATACTAATACTGTAAGTTAACGGCATCATAACTATAGTTATAAATGCTGGAACAGCTAACTTCATATCTGTAAAATCTATATTTCCTATAGATTTAAACATAAATACTCCAACTAGTACTAATGCTGGTGCTGATGCGTACCCTGGAACTACTCCTACTAAAGGAGTGAAAAGTAACGCTAATAAAAATAGTCCACTTGTAACTAATGAAGCTAATCCTGTTCTAGCTCCAGCTGCTATTCCAGCTGCTGATTCAGCAAACGATGTTACTGTACTCGTTCCTAAAACAGCTCCGATTAAAGTTGAAGATACATCTACTTGAAGCATTCTTTTTAAACCTTTTGCTCCTTCATCCCCTTGAACTAGTCCCATATTTTTATAACAAGCCATCATAAATCCTAAAGAATCAAATAAATCTATAAACATAAACGAGAAAATCGATCCTATTAATGATATTTTTAAAGCTCCTAAAATATTAACCTTCATAAAGATCGGTGTTATTGCCGGTGGCATTGAAACTATTGCTGTTGGTGCATCTACTATTCCTAAAAACATACCAATTATAGTTGTTATTGCTATACTTATTAAAATTCCACCTCTAACTCTTTTTATCTCACAAACAGCCATTATAGCCAATCCTAAAATTCCTAAAACAGTTGGTAAAGAGAACTTTCCTAATCCTACAAAAGTTGCTGGATTGGCTACAATTACCTCCATATTTTTAAGTCCTATGAATGCTATAAATAATCCAATTCCTGATGTCGCCGCTGTTGAAACAACTGATGGAATAGCATTTGCTATCTTTTCTCTTATTCCACCTAGTGTCATAAGCAAGAAGAATAGTCCTGATATAAATACAACACCTAATGCATCCTCCCAAGAAACTCCTTGCCCTAAAACTAGTGTATAAGTAAAGAATGCATTCAATCCCATTCCTGGTGCTAAAGCAAATGGTGCATTTGCCCACAGTGCAGCTATTCCAGTACCAATCGCTGTCGCTAAACATGTAACTGTTATTAGTGCTCCTTTATCCATTCCAGTAGCTGATAGTATTGCTGGATTAACGAATACTATATATGCCATTGTTAAAAACGTTGTAAGTCCGCCTAAAACCTCTGTTCTAACAGAACTTCCTCTCTCCTCTATCTTAAAAAATCTATTTAATTTATCTGTTAATGTGCTCACTTTATCCTCCACTATATTATGTCCACTACTGGAAATCTATTTGGTAACTCAATCTTTGCTTTCTTTTTTATCTCTTCTGCCTTGATTTTTAATTTTTCAATTAAATCAGCTTCATCTAAAACTAAAATCTCTCTATTTTTCATTAACCACTGACCATTACACATCGTCGATTCAACATTTTCACTCGACATTGTATAAACTATATTAGCTATAGGGTCATGAAGTGGTAATGAGTGAAGTGTATTTGGATTTAAAACTATTAAGTCAGCTTTTTTTCCAACCTCTAAACTTCCTATCTCTTTATCTAATAGTGCACATTTAGCTCCGTGAACTGTTGCCATCTCTAATACTTGCTCTGCTGGAACAGCTTTTGGATTTAAAGTTCTTCCTTTATGAATAAGTGATGTTAAATACATCTCCCTCATCATATCCATTCTATTATTAGAAGGTGCTCCATCTGTTCCTATAGAAACATTCAATCCTTTTTCTAACATCTCTGGAATTCTTGCAAATCCTAAAACAACTTTCATTGCTGCTGCTGGATTATGTGATACTTTTACATCATATAGTCTAAACAGATCTATCTCTCTATCAGTTAGCCAAACTGTATGAACCGCTAATAAATTTGGTCCTAAAGCACCTAATTTATGTAGATGCTCTACTGTTGAATCTCCTCTATTCGCTTTTACATAATCATTCTCTGCTGCTATCTCTGCTATATGCATATGAATTCCTGTATTTAACTCGTCTGCAATCTTTTTTGTTTTTAATATTAACTCATCCGAATTATTAAATATAGTTCTCAATGCAAACCATATTTTTACTCTTCCATCTGCGGTATTATTAAATCTATCATATAAATCTTTTTGAGTTGCAATCTCTTCATCCGCTGTTTTTATCCAGTTTTCTGGAAGTCCAACGCCCTCATCCATAACTGATTTTGAAAGTGCTGCTCTAATTCCTGTAGTTTTTACCGCTTCAACCATAGCATCCACATATTGTCCACCAGATTCTAAAAATGTTGTAACTCCAGATTTTATCATCTCAACACAACAAGCTGTTGATGATATTAAAGAACTTTCATAATCAAAACTACTTTCATATGGCCAAACTCTCTCTCTTAACCAAGTTAAAAGATCCACATCATCTGCAATCCCTCTTCCTAGTTGCTGAGATAAATGAACATGAGTATTTACAAATCCTGGTAATACAATTTTCCCCTTTGCATCTAAAACTTCTACATCTGCTAATAACTTTTTCTCATCTATTTTTCCAATCTCTTTTATTCTATCATTTTCGATTAAGATAGAACCGTTGTTAAAAATTTCTCTTTTTGCATTCATAGAAACTATATATGCATTCTTTATTAAAATTTGTTTCACAAAAAACCTCCGATTAAATAATAAAAAAAGTGTAAACTCTAATCTAGGATAGAATTTACACTCAATTACCACTTAAAATAGATTTTTAAGAGATTTTTAGTATAATCTCTACCCATAGCATCCATATTTGTGGTTAGGACGTAGAAACTTTTGGACCTTATTTCCAAAATATACGAGTAAACTTTTATTGATTATAATACCATATTTGTATGTAAAGTTCAATAACCTTGTGAAAAATATATACTTATTATTTTTTTGAAATCTATGTTATAATTAGCTATTATATTAATAATGAAAGGATCCTCAATTATGAAAAAATATTCTTTTTTTAAAATCGCTCTAATATTTTTTTCGATATTATTTTTAACCAGTTGTAGTGCTATTATGACCTCTATTGGAAACAGTAAGATTGATAATTCCATTAAGATCTACTATTCGAGAGGATTGACCTCTGAAGGAACCCTTGATTTAATATCTGGGTTGAACTATTCACCTGATTCAGGTGTTGGTATAGCTCAATATCAAAAACAATACTCTGAAATTACATCCATAAAAAATAAATTGCTTCAAAACAAATATTTTTCAAAACAAAATCTGAACTCATTAAATCTATATCTACTCACTGTTGAAGAGTTTAGAAAAATACATTCTAAATTTCCTACAGTTAAAATTGATTACAATGATTTTAACTCTTCAAAGTTAAAAATTACTAAGATATTTGAAGATTTTGTTTTAAAAGATGAGAAAATCTACATTCAAAGAAATCAAAAAATACAAAATATTAACTATTATAAAACTTTAAATAAATATATAAATAGTTATATAATAAATAGTGCTATTCAGAGTCTTGAAAGAGATGTTACTATCAACCTATATATCTCTTCATCTTTCAGAGGATTTTCTAAATTAGACTACTTAGTTACAAACGCATTAATTCATGCCTCTGATATGAATATTAATAGAAATCTTGGAAATTATACCATCTTTAAAGGTTTTTCAAGTTCAATAACACCTACATCTAAAAATTATTTTATTGATTTTAATTTCTCAAATGTATATATTAGAACACTTGAAACAAGAGAAGAGATAAAAGATAAAAATAAAATATTTATTGCTAATAAAAGAGTTACAATAAGTGGATTTTACAAAATTTATTCACCGAATAGAAAAACATTTACAAAATATTTTGACTTCAGTGAAAATTATACTATTAGAGTAAGAAGTTATGACCATTCAACTTTTTATGATGACGAAAGAGATATAATTAAAGATATTTTAGAAGATAAGTTCTCAAATATTATTCGTTATGATTTAAATAACTTAATTACTCCCTAAAAAATACTCATAAACTTTTAAGTGGAGTTATCTTTATAACTCCACTTTTTTATTTAATCTCCAATGTCACAAGAATCTAAATAGTTTTCAGCCCATTTTTCAATCATTTCTAAAGCTGGTAAAAGAGCCAATCCTTTTTGTGTAAGCTTATATTCAACTCTTGGTGGAACTTCTGGATAAACAATTCTTTCAACAATTCCTTCTTCTTCTAGTGCTTTCAATTGTTCATTTAATATTTTTTGAGTAATACCCTTCGTTCTTCTTTGAAGCTCCAAAAATCTTACAGGTTCATTTTTTAAATGACAAATAATAAGGCCTTTCCATTTTCCACGAATAAACTCCAATCCTAAATCTAATTGGCAAAAATAGTTTTTATCTTTATAATTTAACATTTCATCTCCTTTCAGTTTATAATTCTTTTTTCATTTTAACATTTCAATCAATAATGTCAAATTATAAAATAATTTCAAAATATTTTTCGTTCTATTATAGCTTACTTTACACAATTCTTACTTTTTTGTAACTAACCTTACAAAAATGTGCCTACTTGTTTGAAATAAAAAAATAAATTATAATCCACATATAATATAAATTTATAAATAGTTAGAAGGAGAAACCATGAAAAGTATTTTTGATAAAACAAAATTAGGTAATTTAGAAATGAAAAACAGAATAATAAGAGGAGCACTTTGGGAAGATTTAGCAGATGAAAAAGGTCATATGACTCCTGAGCTTTCAGCTATATATGAAGAGCTAGCAGCAGGTGGAGCAGGAACTCTTATAACTGGATATGCTTTTGTTACTGAAGATGAACAACCTAACCCTGGAATGATGGGAATATATAATGATAGTTTTATAGATGAATACAAAATATTTACTGATAAAATCCACAAATATGGAGCTAATATTATCATGCAAATAGTTTATGGTGGATTTATGACAAACTATAAAGTTGGAGATAGAGTTATTTGGGGCCCATCAACTATGCAAAATGAAAATACAGGAACTTGGGCTAAAGAGATCTCTAAAGAGGAGATTAAATACTTAGTTAAAGCATTTGCTGATGCTGCATTAAGAGTTAAAAAATCTGGATTTGATGGTGTTGAAATACATGGAGGACATGGATATTTATTAAGTCAATTTTTATCTCCGTACTACAACAAAAGAGAAGATGAGTATGGTGGTAGTATCGAAAATAGAGGAAGAATCATTTTTGAAATTTTTACAGCAATGAGAGAGGCTGTAGGAAAAGAGTTTCCTATTTGGATAAAATTAAATTCTGCTGACTTCATTAAAGATGGAGGTCTTACAGAAGAAGATAGTATGTTTGTAGCTAAAAAGTTGTCTGAACTTGGAATCGATGCAATAGAGGTTACTGGTGGAAATGAGTCGATAAAAGAGGTTGGAGAAAATAATTTGGGTGCTGCAAGAACAAAGGTTATTGTTTCAAAAGAAAATGAATCATACTTTAAAAACTATGCTAAAAAATTAGCAGAAGAGATAGAAACTCCTATTATTTTAATCGGTGGAAATAGACATGTGGATGTTATGGAAGATATTTTAAATTCTTCTAAAGTGCAGTATTTCTCTTTATCTAGACCACTTACTTGCGAACCTGATTTAGTTAATATCTGGATGTCTGGAGATTTAAAAAGACCTAAATGTGTATCGTGTAATAAATGCTACTTTACACCAGGAAAAAGATGTATTTTTAACTTAAAAAAATAAATGAAGGAGTTTAAAATGAATTCAATTTTTTATAGAAGAAGTATTAGAAATTTTACTGATAAAGATGTCGAGTGTGAAAAAATAGAGCGTATTTTAAGAGCTGCTATGCAAGCACCATCAGCTCATAATTTTAAGCCGTGGGAATTTATAATTGTTGAAAGTGATGAAAAGAAAAAAGAAATCTCTTTAATGAGCCCTCATGCAACGCCAGCTGGAAAATCAAAAATTTCTATTGTTGTTTTAGGAAATTCAAAATTAATAGAAAAAGATGATATGTGGCTACAGCAAGATTTAGGAGCAGCTATTCAAAATATGCTACTTCAGATTGTTGAAGAAGGATTAGGTGGTGTTTGGCTTGGATTCTATCCTGAAGTTGAAAGAGTTCAAAAAATAAAAAAATATTTTAATCTACCAGAACATATAATCCCATTTGGTGTTGTGTCATTTGGATATTCAGAAGAGGAAAATAAATTTATAGATAGATATGATGAGTCTAAAGTTCATTGTGAAAAATATTGTTCTATAGAAGAATAATTTAAAAACTACCCTGCTATTTATAGCAGGGTAGTTTATTATTTATACAAAGGAAGATAAATCTCTTCGTAAGTTCTTTGCTTTTTAATTTTTGATATTGTATCTTGAATCATATCTTTTAACTCTTTTGAATCTATCCCTAGTTCTTCTATCAAAAATGAAACCTCTTCATAGTTATTAAGTGAATTTTCTAAAACTTGAACTGCGCCCTTAAAGTTTTTATTTCTCCAATGAAGCAATCCAACCGAAATTAGCAGCAAATTTATCGCTACGTGTTTTCTTGTTTCACACTTTGTTTCCTCTACCCAAACATCTTCTAAAATCTCATGACACTCAAAGAAATCTCTCTCATTTTGGAAAACTTCTATAAACTTTAAATATCTCTTTTTATTCTTCATTTAAACCCTCTTCAAAATTTTCTATCAACCAACTATTCACTCTATCTTTTATCTCATTTAACATAAACATCTCATCTAAAACTAATCCTATAAATTTGCCATTCACTACAGCTGTACTCTTCACAAAATCATATCCCTCTATTGAAGTTTCTCCAACTATATTAGCACTTTTTTCTAATAATACATCATAAATAGGTTTCATTCCATTAACAAAAGTAACTGCATAAAAACCCTGATTTCCTCTTCCTATTAATCCCACATCTTTTCCACTAAAATCTATCCCTCTTAATTTTTCAATTACATTTATCCAGTCTTGGTGAGGAACTCCAAAACCATATGTTGGAATTATAAAAATTAACTTGTTGTATCCATTTACTTTCTCAACTAAATCTTCATCCGAAACTTTATATACACCACACTTTTCTTTTAATCTATCCTTAATTAAAGTTGTAACAAACTCACTTTTTCCTCTTTGACTACTATAAAATACTCCAATCATAAATTAATGCACCTCCATTTATACAACTTAAGTATACTATTTTTAATTTTCTTTTTCAATCTTTCTAATGTTTTTTAGAAAAAAATATGTTAAGCTATCAATAACTATTTTTATGAATATCACTTTTTGGAGGAAAAATGAAAAAATTTATATTTACAGGATTACTATTTAGTTCATTGCTTTATGCAAATACTAGAGTTATCAATCAATCTCAATTAAAAGATCAACTTCTACCGAATTTAGAGACAAGTGTTGTTTTTGAAAAATTCAAACCAATTTTAGCTAGAGAAGCTGTATTAGGTGAAACTATTCAAACCTTTACTAAAGATGGATTAGAAACAACTAATACCGTTACTGTTCCAAGCTACATAGTTAAAAATACAACGGAAGCTAAAGAGGAGTACATTGTTCCAAAAGATAAATTTGATAAAAGATATGTGTTCTTAAAAAAAGAAAACTCTACTTGGAATGTTTTCAAACCAATCGGAGAGATAAAAGCTATAAAAGTTAAAAATAAAGAGGAATTTTTCATTATTGCACCGTGGGGAGAAAAAATGATAGTAAAAGAGAATGATTTCTTAGTTTCACCCTTAGATTACTCTGAAATCTATAGAATTGCTAATCATGAATTCTTTGAAACTTATCAACAAAAAAAATAATATTTTTATAAAAGGATTTTTCTTTTTTGACAGTATTGACTTATGAAGTATACGACTATTTTTATGAGACTAACTATATGAAGTCAAGTATATAATTTTGTTTTTTCTAAAATATTTTTTAGAATTTTTTAAAAAAAT
>NZ_JTLI01000071.1 GCF_000799075.1 Cetobacterium sp. ZOR0034 | reverse complement strand
GAAAACTAAAAAGATTGCCCTGATTCATCCTCTCCCTTACAGAGGAAGAGGTTTTCTCAGGGCGTTTTGATAAAAAAACCTTGACTCGTACGAGTGTGTATGATATTATATTTTTACACTCGTACGAGTGTTGGAGGTTGGAAAATGAATATAAAAAAAGTAGTAAAAAATGTAACTTTTGTAAAATCAGGGTCAGGTCATTTGACTCCACGAATCACCATTCCGATTGAATGGGCTAGAGAAATGGAGCTTTCTGAAAACGAGAAAGAGGTTGAATTGACTTTTAATTCTGAAACTAAAGAGTTAAATGTAAAAAAAGCTACAAAATAAAAAACCATCTTCACAACCTCAACGGAAGCAAAAATGGTAATGAGTGTTTTATAAAAACACTATAGCAAAATTAGTATAACATATATTGTATAAAAAATAAAGTTAAAATAAACATCAGGGAGGATTTTATGTTTAATTACGAGTCAAAAATCAAGGGTTTTTTAAAAGGTAAAAAAAGTTATTCATTAGGATTAATGGTAGCATTTTTTATAACAGGGGGATTCTCTTATGCAGAGAATATTATAGTTAATGAAGATAAAAATACAATTGAAAATAAATTTATTTCAAAATCTGAAGAAACCGAAGTAATGATTTTTATAAATGGATTATTTGCTAAGGCTAAAAATAAAGAAATTAGAAATATTTTTGATTTTAAACTAGGTGATGAAGAAATCAAACCACCAGTAGAACCACCAATTAATCCACCAGTAAATCCTGAACCACCAGTAGAACCACCAATCAATCCACCAGTAAATCCTGAACCACCAGTAGAAC
>NZ_JTLI01000070.1 GCF_000799075.1 Cetobacterium sp. ZOR0034 | reverse complement strand
GGTACCCCGTAGGGGAATCGAACCCCTGTTTATAGAGTGAAAATCTATTGTCCTAACCACTGAACGAACGGGGCAAAACATTGTTGGCTGGGGTGGCTGGATTCGAACCAACGCATGACGGAGTCAAAGTCCGTTGCCTTACCGCTTGGCGACACCCCAATTAAATGGTCGGAATAGCAAGATTCGAACTTGCGGCCCCCTGCTCCCAAGGCAGGTGCGCTACCGGACTGCGCTATATTCCGAACTATTTTGTTTTGCATCAGCTGTTTGCTGCTGACAAAAATAATAGTACCATAAATTTTAAATAATGTCAACAAACTTTTTTATTTTTTATAAAAATTTATTTTTTTTAAGAAATCTTACTTCTTAATATATAAAGAAAAATATATTTAATATTTAAATAATATCAAATATATTTACTATGAATTAATTTATATTTTTTATAAAAATTTATTTTTTAGATTTTAAGTAATATAATTTAAATTATTATGAAGTCTATTTTGTGTTATAAAATTTTTTTATGGTAATTAAATCTTTTTAATTGATTCTTTTTTTTATTAGTCAATTAATCTTTATCTTTGAAATTAGAAAAATTTTTGTTTTAGATTCCATTAAATTTATTGTCATATTTGTGTTTTGACATTTTAGTTACCTATCTTAGTATTATATTATCTGAAAATGTGATATTAATTTATTTAATTTAGTATAAGTTATATTATAAAGAGATAATTTTAAAATTATTAGTTAATAAAAGATTGTTTATAGTTGTTTTATTTGTTTATAGTTGTTTATATTGTTGTATTGAAATAAAAAAAAATAAAATAGTCTATAAAGATAGATAAAATAAGTATTCTCTTTAAAATAAAAAGAAAAATACATGTCCGTAGATGTTGTATATATATGGACATTGATGTTGTATATGTGTGTCCGTAGATGTTGTATTTAAAATCCATATGTGTTGTATATATATAGCCTTTATTGTTGTAGTTTTTATAAAATTTAAAAAATAGACGTTATTGATTACTATATTTGAATTAAGAGATTTTTTTTAGATATTTTATACAATAGTCACGGTAAAATATCTTGAAAAAGCTTTGCTTATATTGTATTATATACAATATAAAAGGAATAGATATTATAATATACAACAATAAGGGCTGGTGAAAATGAAAAAATTAAAAAAATTTGAGATTCCTATGAATCAAGTTATTGATACAGGTCCAAGTGAAATAGTTGAAAAATTTTTGGATGTTTCTGAAATTGAAAATGAAAAGAATCATAGCTTAGTAAGAATTGATATAAATATGATAGAATATCCATTGTTTACTAAGAGTACAAGTAAGAAAAAAAATCAAATAATAAGATATTTTTTTAATAGATCAAAAGAAGCTTATATCCAAGTTAATCCAACATCAGGAGATTATATACCAGGTGAATTAGAGGAAAGAGTTTTTATAGCATTATTAAAAATAATGAGAGATAAAAGATATAATAATATGTTTTATACAACAATAAGTGAGATTTTAACAAATATGGGTATAGCCCAAGAATCGTTTAAGGGATTTTATGGTAGAATATCAAAAGCGTTAATAAGACTTTCACAAACTAGTTATACATTTAAAAACTCTTTATATTCTAATAAAATAAAGGGAATAATAGAAGAGCAAATAAATACAAATATAATGAATATTCATATGATTTCAGTAAAACAAGCACAGGAATCAGAAAAGGAGTTATTTACAGATAGAAGAATAAAAGAGGTTATAAAAGTATCAATTTCAGAGCATTTTTATGATAATATTATTAGAAAAGGATACTTAGTATATGACTCACAACTTCTTTTAAGCATGGATAATCCTATAACTAGAGCTTTATATATGCTTATAAACAAATTAAGATTTAATAGAATGTATATAAAAGTTTTATCTATAAATCTTATAAAAAGAATTCCATTGAGTGAAAACATTCAAAAAATTGGAAGAACGATAAAAGTAATAGAAAAAAGTTGTCAAGAATTAAAAAAAATGAATTTGATAGAAAATTATACAGTTATAAAAAATAGTAAATGGATTGAATCAGAGTTTGAGTTTTATTTTAATGAAACTCATAATGAATTAAAGCAAACATATTTTTATGACGATAAAAACCACTTTGATAATTTATTAATAACTCATACAGATAGTGGAGTTGATTTAAAAAATGATGGAAATCATCACTTTGAAGCTGTAAAAGCTGAAACTGTTGATAGAATTCCAACAAATGAAAAATTAGAAGAAATCTTAAAAATATTGCCGTCTAAAGCTAGAGAATTAAAAACTTTACCAAAAGTAATAAAAGATGGAATAAGACAATATGGATTTGAACATATAAAGTTTGTAGCTGAATATATAAAAGTTCAGAAAGTTAGTAATATAAGAAGCTATATGATACAAGCTTTATCAAAAGGATGGGCAGAAGATTATATTACACAGCAGAAAAAGAATACAGCACAAAAGGTTAAAAATGATAATTTAAAACTTTTAGAAATAGAAATACCACAAGAAGTCAGTGTAAATAAGGAAATAGTGGGAGAAGTAGATAATTTTTGGAATTTGTTAGTGCTAGAAAAAAAATTGGTTATAGAAGAAGAAGCATATAGGGATTATATAGCAATGTGTGGTGTAGAAGGTAAAATTCAAAAAATGGCCTTTAATGCAGCTAAAGATAAGATAATAAAAGACTATTTGATAAAAAATATCGAAAAATATACAACACAAGAGGTCGTAAATTTAAAAAATACAGATTTATTTAATAATAGTGAGGATGTAATAGATATTATTGAAATATCATCAACAGAAGTGGACAAAAATGAAAATACGGAAGATTTATCTACTGGCAATGAATCTATAAAATTAAATACAGCACAAGAGGCTAAAAATGTAGAAATAAAGAAAATATATAAAAATATGTCTATGTTCCAGTTAGATTTACTAGATCTTTTAGAAGGAGAAAATATAAAAGAAGTAAACAAGATAATTAGATTATTAGGAATAACTAAATTTTTTGAAGGTGAACTTGGAAATTTACATTTAGTTTTAGAATATAATGAAGATGAAGAGAGTATTATAAAAATAAATTCATTAATATAATGTCCCTTTGTATTGTATATAAAAAATGGATTTATCAAAATATGATAAATCCATTTTTTTATAATTTTATTCTGTAACAGAAAGAATATATTCTTTTCTTTCAGGAGAAAGTTTATATTCGTAATTTTTATTGTCTCCATTAGGAGTAATTATTAATAAGTTGAAAATTCCTTCAGATAATTCTGTCATGTTAGTTATATCAAAGTTATCAATGTCTAATTCTTCAGAGATAGAATCTAAAAAATCATCTTCAATTTCAAATTCAAAGTATTCGTTATTATGTTCTATAACATAGTAAAAATCTGCAAAATTAAATAGTTTCATAGTTTTAATCCTTTCATAAATAATATTGTTAGTTTGTTTTCTCAATTTCCATTAATAGGTTTTTAATTTCTTTGTTTAAAGATTCAATTTTTTCATATACATTTTTGGCTTTATTTGAATCAATAGATGATGTTTCAATTTTATTTTCTATTAATATAGAAATATTTGAGTTCAATTTGTTAAATAGTTTTTCAATAGAAATAATATCAGTTTTTTTAATATTTGTATTTTTAGTATTATTTTTTAGATTGATGTATTCTTTTCTAGTTTTGATTTGTCTATTAAGAACAGCCTTAATTAATTCCTCATTTGCATTTGGAGTTGAAATTTCATAAGTTAGAGATAGAGGCAGAGTTTCAAAGTAAAATTGGTCATCATCAGAGATACAATGTTGTTTAATAAACTTAAAACGATTTATTAAACGTTCTGCAGTTTTTTTCCCAATTTTCATGTGTTCTAACCAAATTCCAAAAGTTCCGCTTTTATTATTTGAATATTTCTCATTTGCTTCTAATAAAATTTCTCCAGCTTTAGTATGATAATTACTTTTAGCTATATGAAGAAGTGACTCATATCTAATCAAATCATTTTTCATTTCTAAATCTTGGATATCATCATAATTGAAAGTAACATCAGTATCAGGTAAAAAATCTTTTTCAATAACAGTAATCTCAAATTCTTTTTTCTCTGAATTAGAAGATGCAGGCAATTCTTTTTTCTTGAAAGAGTCTTGCTTTAGACGATCAAGTACATTAATTTTTTTAACCATTAATAATTCCTCCAATAATTTCACCATATAAACTTTGAAGTTCTTCTGCTTTTTTAGCTTGAGTTTCCCAAATTGTTTTTCCTTTTTCTGAAAGTTGTTCTTCAATAACACTTTCAGGAATTGGTGCAGTAAGTATTACTCCTGTATTGCTAAAGAATTCAGATAGACTATTAAAATATTCACGAGATATCTTTGTATTTCTATATAAGTTTGGAACTATTTGTGTAATCTTATCCCCCTCGGCTTTTTCGATCAATCTAGTTATTCCAGCAGTGCTTAATTTATCTAGTTTTATAGGAACGATAATTTCGTCGGTAATTTCAAGAATAATATCATTAAGAACATTAAAAACAGGAGCACAGTCAACAATTATAAAATCATAACTAGATCTTAAAGATTCAAATGTTTTTCTGATTTTATTTTTTAAGTTTATTCCAAAAATATCAGTTTCTACAGGAAAGTAATCTAAGTTTTCCCTGATTTTGATTTTAATCTCTTCACCATTTTGAACAAAAGATTTGAATCCTTTTCCACCTTCAAACCATCCCCCTAGAAGAATAAGGCTATCATTTTGAGCATCAGAGGTAATCAGTGCAGTTTTGAAGTCGAGCATAGCAAGACCGTGAGCAATATTTTTAGATAAAGTTGATTTTCCAACGCCACCTTTATTATTTTTTACAGTTATTATTTTCCCCATAATTAACGTCACTCAAAAAGTAACGCTTTTCACCTCCTTTTTTAATAATTATAGTATAGATTAAAAAAGGAAAATAATCAATTTTTTTATCCGGATTTTCCGGATAAAAAAATTAAAACACGACAAATTGTCGCAATAAAATTAAAACACGACAAATTGTCGCAATAAAATTAAAACACGACAA